>JAPPDO010000022.1 GCA_028821635.1 Ekhidna sp. | reverse complement strand
TACTGTGGAAGAACTTGTTCAGTTCATGGATGAAAAACCTGAGTATGGAATTGTCTCCCCAATTCATTTAAACGGAAAAGGAAATGAGCTTGATGCCCGCTTCGAAGGTTATATGAAGAAAGAATTCTCTAAAACGTTCCTGAGCGACTATGCGGATAATAAACTAAGGAGATTTTATGACGTTCCTTTCGTAAATGCCGCTGCATGGATGATTTCAAGGCGTTGTCTTGAGAGAGTGGGGATTTTTCATCCGATGTTTTTTCATTACGGTGAGGACAATAACTATATTAGTCGAGTCTCAGATTACCTCTTCAAAGTTGCTGTTATGGCTACGACTAAGATTCGACATGATCGGGAAAACCTAAAAAGCAACCCGTTTAGAGATAACTCTAAAGTCATTTTCAAATGTAAGACTACTATTAATGTGCTCAATAAAAGAGAAGCCCGGATAAAGCGATTTGTTTTGGTAATAATTGATCTCATTACAATCGTTAGCAAAGTCCCGGCAAAAGGTCGCTTTGCTTTCCTAAAGCACGGCATCAAAGATTGGGTATCCATTGCTCAAAGTGCAAGAAAATTCGACGAAAGAGAACTGGACATCAAGATATTTAATCCCAAATAGATTGGCACAAAAAATAGCAATAGCCATAGCCACCTTCAGGCGGTCTGAAATGCTTTCAAAGGCACTTGCGTCATTAGAGAAGTTACAGTTGCCGGCAGAGTATAAAGCTGCTTGCTTCCTATGTGATAATGACCCTGACAAAAGTGCTGAAGCTATCTTTCAAAACTTCGCAAATAAGCTCCCTTTCCCTATTAAATACTTTCATGAGAAAGATAGGGGCATTGTGCCCGCAAGGAATAGGCTTCTTAATGAGGCGAATAAAATCGGTGCGACTTACTTGGCATTTTTTGACGATGACGAACAGGTTCATCCTGATTGGTTAAAAAACCTTATTGCTACAGCAAGAAATTATCAGGCAGAGGCGGTTTCAGGGCAAGTATGTTATTCCCTACCTGAAAACTGCCCGACGTGGTTGAAGAAAAAGAATTTTTATGGCGGAGAGCGACCTAAAACAGGCACCTTCGTAAAAAGTGCCAGTACAAATAATGTGCTTATAAATCTGGATTTCTTAAAAAAGCACGATTTGAGATTTAATATGATATTCAGTATGTCCGGCGGGTCTGATTCTTTTTTGTTCCGGGAGGTAAGAAAAAATGGGGGTGCCATCATCTCTTGCAGGGAAGCCATCGCTTTTGAATCAGTGCCGGAAAGCAGGGCTACTGAAGAATGGATTTTGAATCGGGCATTTAAAAATGGATATACTGAGATTAAACGAAGCTTAGTAAGACGAGGGAGGATTCATGCGATTTCCGTTCTTATCGGATATGGCCTATGGCTTCAGCTTTGTAATTTATTCGGTCGTCTGAGATATCCTTTCGCAGATTACTCCTACAAGGTTTTTAACAGGAGAAGGCTCAAAAAAATCAAAGGCATGCTGCACGCTATCAATGGGAAAGACTATGAGGAGTACCGCACAATACATGGAAGTTAAGGTAATTTTCTGGTTATCAACCAAAATATAGGTCCGATAAAAAGAGAAACGAGAAAAGCAAAACAGCTAATACCGGCTGCAAAAATCCAGCCGCCTTTTTTTGAAAAAGCAGGCGTTGCTTTGGAGAGGTCTTCCAAGATGTTATTAAAGCGGTTCTGGGTTCCCGGAAAATGTATGACAGGGGGGTAAGTCTTGGTTTTTTTATTATAAAACCTGCCAAGCCTGAAAGTAAAATCTTTCGGTACTTTTTGGTGTTTATGGAGATTTAAAAGCTTTAATAAAGACCTTTCAATCATAAAAAAGCTAAAAGCCTGCCACTTTCCAAGATCGGGAAATTTTAAAACACAAAACCTGCCTCCCGTACAACCCATCAACGCATGATGTTCGTCTATGCTAAGTTTTAACTTGCCGGATTGCCTGCTGTTATCTACAAAAAACCGACTTAATAAATACTGATCACTCTTAATAGGCAGTAGTGCCCTCTCATCAAAGAGATCAATTTCGCAGACTTCCTGAAGTTCACCAAGAAGTTGGAGAAGATGCTTTGCCCTCCCCATAAAAGTGCCGGCGTTCAAATAATGATAGATGGTAGCCCGTCCACGAGGATACCTTCTCAGATAAGAGACCCACTTGTGAGGGTCTCTGAAGCTAAAATTAGACTCACCGGAGAACACAATATCTGATTTCAAACTCAAGAAGATGTCTAAAATGGTTTCGGAGTTATCATATAATACCACATCGTATGCGTCTGTTACCAGCATTACAAGCTCAGGATCCTGTTCAGCCATAAACTCATAAAGTAGCTTTAGTCTAATTACATTTTGAGTCCAGGGAGAGAAGATCAGTACTCTCAACTGTAAGTTGAATTGATCGCAGGATTTTTTTAGGTGGTTTTCGTCAGATAGGGGTTTATCAGCAAATGTTAAGACAAGTAGATCGTTCATCACAGAAGCAGGGGGGCATTCATGTGCCTAAAAATGATTTTACGATATACATGATCAGTGCAATGTAAATAGGGCTAAAAAAGAACATCATCCTGAGCGTGATGCTGGATTTTATCTCTTCCATTTTCTTTTCCAGACTTAATTCTGAAATTTTCAGGTCTCTCCTCACTTCCGTAATTTCTTTCTCTACAGAGAGCTTGATCTCTTGTATTTCTTTTTGCAGCCTTAGTTCAGTCATTCTGAGGTATTCTTTAGTGGCACGCTCCTCCTCTTTCCGATCTAAAAGGTCGGAAGGAACCATCACAGCAGACTCGCTTATGCCGGCCTCAATAAGTGATTTATATTCTTGTGCGGTCATTACGGTAAAGATAACGTATTCAGGTCAAATCATTTGATATAGACGTTTTCTGAGGCGTTTTGCCTGCCATCCCTTGATAAAGAGCCAGATAATACCACACCCCAACCCCGAGATGGATTAGACCAAAATACCAGTCAGGTTTTATAATCCTGATAACATAGCCCGCAAAGAGAAGTATAAATGGGATGTATGCTTTCTTCTCTATGGTGATCAGAATTATGAAAGGCATGCACCAGACAAGCAGTTGCCGGTGGGTCACGTAAGTAAAAAAAGCCAGTGTCACCATCAGGATTCCGGCATAGTAAACATAATTCACTTTATTAGCCTTAATGCTGGGAATTCCTACAAGAGAAACAAACAGCACTCCCCAGATAATTTTTGGATAAGGCATTCCAATATGATCAAACACATTCTTGATAGTGCCGATCCCTACTTTTTCACTTGCATCTCCCCTCCATAAAGGATGGTTTAATAAATTCTCAAAGAACGTCGTTGGACAACTAAGAAGGAAGGGAAGAAGTATTGTAAGTATCACCAAAGTAGCAGCTACTCCCATCCGAAAGGTAGATTTCACACTTCTTGTTTTAAGAAGAAGTACGGGAAACAATCCAAGAGGGAACTGCTTGAGCAGAAAACCTAGCCCTGTAAATATTCCAACGTTGAAGGGCTGCGATCTTTCCATCGCCAGAAGGCCAAGCATTAAAAAAAGCAGTGTAAAGCCATCCCAGTGCGAAATCGCCACCTCTATTAGTGCAATTGGATTTAAGGCATAAATGGCAGAACACATAAATGCCAATTTTTCATTCGTCACTGATCTGAAAAGGAGAAAAATGACAATAGGCACAAGGGCATCCCCTAGTGCCAGTGGCAGATGGATTAGGAAAATCTGTAAAAACGGCACATCGCCGGCCATCCACAGCATGAACGAAGCCAGGTAAGGATAAAAAGGTGTATGATTGTAGCGACAGTCACAATAAAGCCAGCCCTCCGACAGGATACACTCGGCAGTAGGCAGTCGATAGTAAACAAAGTCAGGAACTAATTCCGGAGCGAAGCTTGCAAGGTTGATGGTGATAAGCCTGAGAAGAGCTCCGGCAAACCATAGGTAGATTAATTTCTTAGGAATTTCGATATCAAGAAATTTTGAGTAGAGGTTCTGTTGTTGCAATGGCATTATAGGTAGAATTTCTTGATATGCAAAAATAGTTTTCTTTTCTGACCACAACCTAAAGAAGCGTAAAGCTGTAATTTTAAGTTTTAGTGTTAGAATATCCAGATCATTATGTCTAAAAAGGTTTCCTTAGTTATCCCGGTGGTGAATGAAGAAGATAATATTGAACCAATGATACAAGCCATCCGGGAGGCAATGAATGGATGGAATTATGAGATTGTTTTTGCAGATGACGGGTCTTCCGACGAGACGGTGGATAATATCAAGAAATTTGCTGATATAAATGTCAAGGCAGTTATTTTCAACAAAAACTATGGACAAACAACTGCAATGGCAGGAGGAATTGCTAAAGCGGGGGGGGACTACATCGTCACGTTAGACGGAGACCTACAAAATGACCCCGCTGACATACCGGCAATGATTGCTAAACTGGAGGAGGAGGGCTTAGACGTTGTTGCAGGAGTGAGAATAAAGCGTCAGGATGGCATGTTCCTAAAGAAGGTACCAAGCAAGATTGCCAATGCGATGATCAGAAGACTCACAGGGGTTTACCTTCACGACTATGGCTGCACGCTAAAAGTTTTCAAAAAGGACATAGCCAAGAATCTTGGATTGTACGGCGAACTACATCGTTTTATCCCTGTACTCGCTCAGCTCCAAGGAGCGAAACTGGATGAGATGCCTGTGAGGCACCATGCCCGTATTCACGGCAAGTCAAAATATGGCTTGGGTAGAACCTTCAAAGTAATCAGTGACCTGATATTGATGGTTTTTTTTCAGAAGTATCTCCAAAAGCCGATGCACCTGTTCGGCGTGGCAGGAATTGCGCTCTTTTTACTGGGAATGTTGATTAATGGCTATCTGCTGACCTTGAAAATCATGGGAGAGGACATCTGGGGAAGGCCGATGCTTATTCTGGGAATAACACTACTGCTCGGGGGCATTCAGTTAATCACCATAGGCATTGTGGCTGAACTTGTGGTAAGAACCTATTTTGAAAGCCAAAATAAGACCACCTATCGGGTTAAGGAAGTATTTGTTGGGAAGTAAATCTAAGAAGTTCCTAAAAGCATTTCTTAGGGTCGCCTTGTCAGGGCTGGCACTCTGGTTCGTATTCAGTAAGGTCAGCTTGGAAAGGATAGCAGCACTCGTCTTAGAGGCTAATCCGCTATTTCTAATGCTGGCAGCACTTTTTTTCATTGCGAGCAAAGTGATAAGTGCTTTCAGGCTTAATCTCTTCTTCAGAATGATCGGATTAAATCTCAGTAGGCGATTTAATCTCAGACTTTACTGGATTGGAATGTTTTACAACCTCTTCCTTCCGGGAGGAGTCGGGGGTGACGGATATAAAGTGTACGTCTTGAACAAACAGTTTGACATCAAAGTAAAGCAGTTAATCCGGGCCAGTTTGATGGATCGACTTTCAGGATTGATTTCCCTGCTTTTTTTAGTAGGTATCGGATTTTTGCTGCTAGATCGCTCCTCTTTCCC
>JAPPDO010000164.1 GCA_028821635.1 Ekhidna sp. | reverse complement strand
ATTGGACAACCATCCCCGGCAGCGGTGCCACCACCGTCAGCCACACGGTCACCGGTCTCACCAACGGCACGGCTTACACTTTTCAGGTGCGGGCAGTGGCCGGCAGCGTGGAGGGCGTACCATCGGACGAAAGGACGGAAAACGCCACAGGCAACGCTCAACTCCGCCCGACCGTAATGAACACCATTCCCGATCAGACTGCTACTGTGGAGACTGCCTTCAGTTACCAATTCCCTGCAAACACGTTTAGCGATGCCGACGGCGATCCACTGAGCTACACTGCAACAAAAGGCGACGGCACCGCACTACCCACCTGGCTGACTTTTAATGCCAACAGCCGTACCTTCTCCGGCACCCCGCAAGCGGGCGATGCGGGCACACTCACCGTGAAAGTCACCGCCACCGACGGCAACGGCGGGTCGGTGTCTGATTCCTTTGACATTACAGTAAGTGAGAAGACCCCATTGGGAGTTGCGGCAGCGGAAGGTATCTCTATTTATCCCAACCCGGCTTCCGGTCATTTCACACTCACAGGCGTTTCCAAGTCTTTGAGCGGGGTTAGTCTCGTCAGCATGGCGGGTAGAGAGGTTCAACATTACCCCGCAGCAGAGGATGGAAAGTATGATATTTCAGCATTAAATGAAGGTATCTTTTTTGTTTTCATTGAAAGAGATCAAGGGCAGAGATGCGCAGGGAGGATTGTGATAAGGAGGCAGTAAGGTTGAAAGACTTGGAGATTCTATGTGAGTTTGTTCCCGGAACTTTACCTGAGTTTTATGCCAAGGCAGGGTAAATAAACTGATTTACTCAGCTTCTGCCAGTTCTGCCTCTGCCTTTTGTTTCGACTTGTTGCCGATCAAGCCGGATGTCATTACTAAACTTGTAATGATAATGACGAAAAGCAGTATTCCGGGTTTAAATTCCCCGTTTAAGAATTGTTCAGGAATCGAATAAAAAAGTAGTAATGTTATGAGACCTCTTGGAGCAATTGTAATTGCCTGTTTAATGTTTTTATGCCTGAAGGGAAGAAGAGCCAAATACCTGGAAGCGTAAATCAGCAGGAGGATTAAAGCACTTATAAGAGCTACTTTTATATCCAGAAGGGCCGATAACGAGATTGAAAACCCAAAGATCACAAAGAAGAATGTCCGGATAACAAATGCGGACTCAATGGTGATCATCAAAAAAGTTTCATGAATGTTTTTAATAATTGTGGGTTTAAGATTTTTTTTAAGTTTTCCCGTAAAAAACAGTTTATAATTATTGAGCACTAATCCAAAAACCAGAATTATGAGCAATGAGGACAAGTGCATCAGTTTCCCCACGGCAAAAAGTAGTAATAGTACTGCAATCATCAGGAAGAGTTTGATTTTAGTTTCCAGATTCTGAAAGATATAGATGAGTAAATAGCTAAGCACTACTGAGGTGGTGATGGTGACTACAAGGTTGATTGAGAAGTCGCCCAATACTGAAATATTGCTTTTTGGTTCAGCCAGTTGAATGAGGAAGTAAAATGCCATTATTCCCAGTATGTCTGAAAATGTGCTTTCATAGATATGAAACTCCTCATCCTCTTCATTGAGATTAGTAACAGAGGGAATAACGATGGCACTACTTAGAACAGATAAAGGAGCAGCATGAATCAGGGCGGTGATCCATCCCATCTCAAAGGAATAATACAGGATAGTTCCAATTCCAAAAATGCAAATAAGAAGGCCGAGAAGTGCTATTGAAAATGACTTTAAGATTTTCCTTAGTTTTTCTCTTGTAATCTGTAATTCCAAGGATGCCTCCAGAACAATGAGAATAAGCCCCAAAGTCCCGAGCACTTCCAGTATGCTGATTTGAGTGAAGACCGCCTGAACAGCAGACCTCTCCACACCAAAAAGACCTGTTAGTTCCCGAAATGCAATACCCAGAGCGATAAGCAATAAAACAGACGGGATATTCGATTTACTCGAAACGACGTTAAATAAGTAAGATAGGATAATGATAACCGAAGCGGCAATAATGATATAATACTCCATACTGGCAGGTTAGCCGGCGAAATCAGTCATTCACCGGCCCTCTTGAAATCAGAAAACTTCAAAGAAAGAGAATAATTGTTAGTTTCAGTAGATTTCGCTTAAATGGTGAACATGCTCTCTGATCTTATCAACCTTGTTCGTGACGTGCTGTACGTATTTAAACAGTTCTGTCTCCAGTGTATAAACTTGTCCGGAGTAAGAGGTGAAGCCTACCTCGTTTCTTGTATCGTCAGCATCCTTTTCAATATTGACCATCGCTTTACATTCCTCTCTCATGAAATAGATGAAATTTTGCATGTCATAATCTTCTTCAAATTTTCTTATATCTTTCAGCGTTCTGTCAATTTCTTTGTTTTTACTTCGCTTGGAGAGATCTATGAGAACATTGTAGAGAATCGTGTCGTAGTGATGGATGTCTTTGAGAAGCTGGAAAATCGCATCCCGATAATTTTTATCAGAGCATAAATTGACTAGTCCCTCATAAGATGACAGTTTATCCGCTTCTAAATCCCAGCCATACGTAAGTTCATCAATCTTATCGTCAAGCCTGTCCTGAGAAAATAGGAGACTTGTCGCAGACAAACAAGCGACCCCGGCTAATATTTTTATTAATCCCCTCATCATTCGTGATTTGAATAACTACAAAATTGAAACTTTGGTTTTAACAGATGACAATAATAACTGAATAATTGTTAAATTACGTTAAAGGTTAATTTCACGATGAGCAAATCATTGAAAATTACATTTTTGTGATTTAATTATCAGGTTATCAGGAAAAATAATGCACAGAAGTATTTATCCGTTGTTTTTGGTTTTTATTTCATTGAACTGCCAGTCTTCAGGGATAGAAATTATTGATTCAAGCCAACTTAAAGAACTAAAATCCGGAGGGGTACCCGTTGTTGATATTAGAACCAAAAAAGAATATAAATCAGGTCATATTCCAGGAGTATTACACATTAACTTCATAGCGGGTGATTTTATGAAAGAAATGAAAAATTTCGACAGGAATGATCCAAGAATCATCTATTGCGCCGTTGGGGGGAGGAGTGGTTTTGCTGCAAGAAGGATGTTAGCGAATGGTTTTAAAAAAGTTTATGACTACTCCGGCGGATTTAAAGATTGGAAAGAACGAAAAGAAGAAATAGAAAAGTAAATGAATGAATTGCAGCACAGGAAAAAGATGTTTTGAACAGGAGTCACTTGCATTGGAAGCACTTATTCAAAACCATGTTTTCAATAATTATTCACCCAATGAAGGCCCTATTAATGTGTATGAGTGCCCTCAATGTGGCTGTTGGCATTTTACTTCCAAAGGGAATAAGCATTCGATTTTTGAAGATTCAGGGGTATCAGAAAGAATAAAACGGGAACGGGTGGCTAACTATTGGGAAAGAAAGCTGAGATAAAAGCTATATTAGCAGTAATAAATATTTTTTTTTATGACACATCCGGAAATACTCAACCGACTAAAAGAAGGAAATCAGAGATACGTTAATGGTAAACTTAAAGGTGATTTGCAAGACGGTGCAAGGAGAGATGAATTAACCAGAGGACAAGCACCTTGGGCGATAGTTCTGAGTTGCGCCGACAGCAGAGTAGTGCCCGAATTAGTTTTTGATACCGGCATCGGAGAACTCTTTGTCTTGAGAGTGGCTGGAAATATTGCCAATACAGACACCATTGCCAGTATTGAGTATGCCGTAGCTCATTTAGGCACTGCGTTTATTGTTGTGATGGGACATGAAAACTGTGGTGCAGTTGGAGCCGCACTTCAGGGAGGAGATAACGGCTACAATCTTAATCACCTGCTTTCGCAGATTGAACCCGCTAAAGCTCAAGCTGAAAAAAATGACGTGAACACCATAATCAAAAAGAATGCAGCACTAGCCGCAAAAGACCTCTATGATCGCTCCTCAATTATATCTGCTACAGTTGGTAACGGAAAAGTCCGGATTTATTCAGCATTTTACCATTTGAAAAGTGGTAAAGTAGACTTTCTGTGATGCTTCTTACCGGAAAAGGCCACAGTATCGAGCAAAAAATCTTTTTTCAGCCGGAATGCTTTCTTTTACTAAAAAAGATTTTTTTGGATATTTAGTATACCTTTTGCTCAAAAAAACTTCTTTTCTGACATTCTTTTACTACAATCCTGATTAAATCTCTCATTTTAGCCACCTTTTACCGTCCCACTTCATCATTAGACACACCTCTCCCGTACTACTACTCAAAAGCATCTTAAATAAGAGAAGCCCCCAATAGGCTGACTATCCTTTTTTGGACTCGCCTCTACCGTAGACTTTATCAATATCATCCGATAGTGAGTTCCGGTCTATCAGGGTGTTTATGGTTTTGAAGAAGGTGCTTTTGGGTGTGCGATGGTTGCATCAGTGAAACCGGCGTAGGGAGAACTTATTTTGTAGCTTATACTTTTGAGTTACAACGTTTGGGCCTTTTGTTAATATTTGTGTGCAGATATCTCAAAATGAACGCCCAATCGGCAGACAAAAATGACTGCTTAATGGAAAGGATGCTTACAAAATAAATATCTTACCTGAAGGCTATCAAGGCTGTAAATTGAAAATAAATACATTTGAGCAGTGTGTACGTTAAAACCAGATGACCGTCTGAGTTTACAAATGCTTATCCAACAAAATCTCCCGTCTGTCGTCTACATTTTTTTATTCGATTATTTAGAGTGAGCTTCCAAAAAGGGGATCGAGTAATTATCATCTTAATCTTTACGCCTAGGTTATTTAGGAATTTGCCCTTCCTTGTCTTACTCTCAAGGCCATTTTTTGGCTCTACAATGTACTCAAATCCCATTCGGTGGGTCTCTTTCGTAGCACATGGATTACCGTATAAAATTTTATCAGCATCTTTCACATAAAGCAGGGAGATATTCTTTTTATTCGGGACATCTGAGAACTTACTTACATCTTTTTTCATTTCCAGATTTTTAGCAGGTAGATAATGTCTTATCTTTTTCTCCTTCTTCTGGGCTGAAACGAATAAAAAACCACCTAAAAAAGCAATTAAAAAAGTGACCTTCATTTGCAAATCAAATTAAGAGAATTTTTTTGTTAATGATTGTGGTTAGGCAGGCGTATAAATAACTTGCACCATTAAAAGTGCCGCTCAGTGAAACTCATTATCTCACTTCTGTTGCGAAAAGTTCCCAGAAAATACCTTCAACTCTTCAGTCACGTTGCATTAAGAATTGTTTCGATTTTCTATATTGGAAATAAGGTTGAATGTCCTATTTGCGAATCTAAGTTCAGAAAGTTTTTACCCTACGGGAGACTAAAATTAAGGAGTAATGCGCTATGTCCAAAATGCCTTTCCTTAGAAAGACACCGACTCATTTGGCTTTACCTGAAAGAAAAAACAGACTTCTTTTCTGCAAAGAAGAAGATGCTTCATATAGCCCCTGAGTTGTGCTTCATTGAACGGTTCGAATCATTAAAAGGGTTGGACTATATTACAGCGGACATAG
>JAPPDO010000344.1 GCA_028821635.1 Ekhidna sp. | reverse complement strand
GAATATTCTTTATATTTGTTATTCAATCATTTAACTATGCTAAATTAGCAATGCCTTTTCGATTTTTTTTATTTTTTTCTCTGGGTGCAGTCTTGAACGGGATTTGTTTGATTTTAAGGATTACCGTGATTTTTATTTTTGTTCGTATTATGTCTTCGCTGAACAAACTAATAATGATTTAACCGCAGAGGGCACAAAGAAGGCACGAAGAGCACAAAGAGCGATGGCGGGAAAGGGGATTAAAAGCGTGATGGAATATTATTTATGTTTGTTATTTAATCACTTGCTCTATGATAAAATTAGTAATACCATTAGGAGTTATTGTGGTACTTGTTGGCGGGATAAGTATTTTCTATTCCAAAGAAGCCTTGATGTCTTGCAGTACCTTTTTACCTCCACTCTGAAGGACCTCATCAGCTAATGAATAGCCGAGCGTCTCAGGCTCGTTTCCATACATGGTTTGTTTGATCAATCTTTTTCCGTCAAGGCTAAAAATACCTCCCGTGAGTGCTATCTGCCCGCTTATTTCGATCTGAGCATGACTAAAAACGGGGATACTGCAGCCTCCGTCCATTCTTCTTAAAAATGCTCTTTCTGTCAGTAGCCCTTTCTCTGTCAGTGCATGATTGGTAAGTTCTTTTATTCGGTATGCTGTTTTCGGATTTAATCTTTCGTGTATTTCAATAGCCACTGAACCTTGGCCTGCCGGAGGAGCGATTTTTTCTGTGTCAAGCCAACATTGAATTTTATCATCATAATTCATTCTGTGTACCCCCGCATAGGCGAGCACCAAACCGTCCATCGTTCCGGCTTTTAACTTTTCCAGCCTGGTCTGAAGGTTACCACGAGCGTCCATGGTTTTTATATGTGGATAAAAATGTTTAAGCATGGCAATTCTCCTCGTTGAAGAAGTGCCAAGAGTAAGGTTTGGCTGGTTCAAATCAATTTTTTTCTCCGAGACTACGACATCATTCGGAGCCTCTCTTTTACAAAATGAAAGAATAATAAAGCCATCAGGGAGCTTCGACTGAAGGTCTTTTGCACTGTGGACGGCTATATCAACTTGGCCTCTTTTGAGCATCTTTTCCAAATCCTCTGTAAAAACACCTTTACTTCCAATTTTGGATAAGGATCTATTTTGGATTTTATCTCCTTTCGTTTCAATTGGAATGAGCTCCGGCTGAAAGCCTCCCTTGTCCAGTAAATCTGCCACATAGTGAGCCTGCCACATTGCCAGCTCACTCTTTCTCGTTCCAATTTTGATAATCTCGCCCTTCATTGGCTACATCTTGTTAAAATAAGTTGTACAGCACAGGCCATAAACTTTAATTCTTTTTGCATTTCGGCCTGTTTTAACATCGACCTGACTTCAGGACGTGATTGTTTCGACTTTTTAGCCATTTAATACCTCAATAATACCTAGTGACAAATTGAAGTGAGTGATCTGTGGGTTAGCGTATCTTTCAATATGGGCGATTGCGTTGTTGGTCATTAAACAAATTTTTTCTAGCCGGCTAAAGCCAAGACGATCTGAATATTTTGAGATAAACAACAATTCTTCTTCATTCCGAACCGGTGGTTTTTGACCAGCCGCGTACAGCACTGCACTTCTAACGAGTGAAATAGCATGATCAAGGGTCGCTCTTTGAGATACTTTTCCGGACTTTGAGAAGTCTTCACTACGCCTGATCAGTGAAATGAAATCTTTATTCCAGCACTCCAGCATCCACTTCTGAAAGGTCTGATACTCTTGTTTGTCTTCCTCCTCCATTAGCTGAATAGCAACACCTAATCGACCTTCAGCGTCCCTTGCGGCCTTTTCTGCCGTCAATCTATCAGCCCCTTTTTTGATCAAAAATTCCGTTAACTCGTCTTCCTGATTTGGCGGGATGACTACCAGTTGGGTTCTGGATAGGATGGTAGCAGGGAGTGAATCATGATTATGAGAAATAAAAAGGTAAATGGTCTTCTCGGGAGGTTCTTCCAAGATTTTCAAAATAGCATTCGCAGCACTTGGATTCATCAACTCCGGACACCAAATAAAGATAATTTTATATCCTCCCTCCACAGATCGCATACTCACATTTTTAAGTATATACCTGCTGTCTTCCCTGCTGATTAGTAAGTTTTTATTCTCTTGTCCATAAGTCTCTGCCCAAGATCGCAGGTCACCGAAAGGTTGGTTTATGATAAATGACCTGAACTTCGGAAGTGTCTCGGAGAGTGTTTTATAATATTTTTTGCTTTTTTCACCGGTTTTAGGTGTAGCAATTTTTGGGAAAAGCAGATGGATGTCCGGATGAATCAACTTTTGTATTCTAACGCAGTTGGAACAAACACCGCAGCTTTCGGTTTTAGTCTTATTCTGACACATCAAAAAACCCGCATAAGCCAATGCCATGGGTAAGGCGGCTGTGCCGGATCTTCCTGAAAACAACTGTGCATGAGCCACTTTCCCCCGTGTGTAGGTATTAACTAACTGTGATTTTAGCTCATTGAGGCCCGGAATATCTGAAAACTGCATGTGCTAATTTATTTCTCCCAAGTGCGGTGTTTGGAGGTCATTTCAAAGATATGTGAAAGTACGCTTTTGTCTGCTTCGGTTAACTTCTTCTTTTTCCTTTCCATAACCAAATCAGCCGCTTCAAATGCTTTTTTAGCGAGATAGGTTGTAAATCGGGGAGCTCCTCCCCAAGCAAAAGAGGGAATATTGGTTTTTTGGAACCCCGCCCCAAAAATGTTTGCCGAGATGCCTACAGTAGTACCCGTATTGAACATGGTGTTGATTCCACACTTTGAATGGTCTCCCATAATCAGCCCACAGAATTGAAGACCGGTATCCTTGAACCCTCCGGTTTCAAAGTTCCACATTTTTACATTAGTATAGTTGTTTTTCAGGTTAGAATTATTGGTATCCGCTCCAAGATTACACCACTCACCCAATACGGAATTTCCCAAGAAGCCATCATGCCCTTTGTTGGAGTATCCCTGAATGATGGAGTTAGATACTTCACCTCCAACTTTAGAATACGGGCCAATGGTAGTGTCACCTCTTATTTTGGCTCCCATATTCACCACGGAATGCTCACATACGGCAAAAGGCCCCCGAATCAGGCTCCCTTCACGCAACTCAGCCCCTTTTCCAATATAGATCGGCCCGTTTTCAGCATTGAGGGTGGCCGCTTTTATTTGAGCTCCCTCTTCTATGAATATATCTTTTCCATACGTTCTCGTGTGGGTGTCTTGAAGTTTTTGAGAAGTTCTGCCGGAGGTGAGGGTTTCAAAATCGCTCTTGATCTCCAACCCATTGAGTCTAAAAATATTCCATGGATACTTGACTTCAGTAACTTCAGCCACTTCAATCGTTTTCCTTCCGTCTGTCCTTATTGGTTCATCAGGTTCAAAAAATCCTGCGATTAGTTCTTCATTAAATACGAGTACTTCGTTGTGACTCAACTCCTTCATCATATTTATGAGGTTGTCATCAGGAAGTAGGCTGCCCTTAATAAACAGGCTTTTTAGTTCCGGTCTTTTGAAAAGAGGCGTTAAGTAATGCTGAGAATAAAATGAGTACGATTGATTATCC
The DNA here is from genome assembly GCA_028821635.1 of Ekhidna sp. Lineage (GTDB taxonomy): Bacteria > Bacteroidota > Bacteroidia > Cytophagales > Cyclobacteriaceae > Ekhidna. Next base: position 1,965 of record JAPPDO010000344.1, on the reverse strand, counting down.
AATGCCTTTGACCATTTTTCAGAGATTTTAAGTATTCCGATACGCACCTCGGCGACAGGTCGGGTGTAGCTGATTGGAAGCATCCGACACCAAGATTCTTCTGTATCAAAGAAGGTGACTTGCATACATCAAACTTAGTGAATTTGGGGTAAAGACACAGGGTAAAACTTCAGAATGAATATCTGAGGATTTTCAACAAATTTTATCTGAAGATTTACTTCTTCTTGTATTTTTTATTGAACTTCTCCACTCTACCGGCTGTGTCAACGAAGATTTTCTTACCCGTGTAGAAAGGATGTGATGCAGAACTAACCTCTACTTTGATCAACGGATATTGGTTTCCGTCTTCCCACCGGATTGTTTCTTTGGAAGTCATGGTGGACTTGGTCAGGAATTTGAAATCGCTTGATGTGTCCATAAAAACCACTTCCTTATACTCAGGATGGATGTCTTTTTTCATTTTCGCACGCTTTTTTAAGAAGAATGGCAAAACTAGGAATTATTCCATGATTATCAAATAGTGAGAATTTTAAAAGATTTTGCAACGGGTTCTAACATTCACTCCGGTGCACCTTTGCTGACCAAGTAGTCTATCATCGTTTTTATGTATGCCTTAGATCCGGTTGTAGATCGACGATCTTTAATCCTTCTAGCAAAATCCAGCACAGTCTTACCATCATTATCTACTTTTTTAAGGTCCGCTTTGCCCTGTTCTACCAATACTTTCATTACCTCCAAACCACTCTGTCGGGCCAAGACGGCAAACATCAGAGGTGTTTGTCCAAAAATATCTGCTTTGTTGACATCTGCCCCTCTTTTGACAAGTTCTTTAACGATAGCTAACGCACCTTTACTACAAGCGCGGAGTAAAGGAGTTTGGATGCCTTTGTCAATGTCTGCGCCCTTGTCCAAAAGATGTTTTACTACTTCTAAATGGCCGTTTCTTGCGGCTCTCTCAAGCGGAGTTCCGTCCTTACCTACAAAGTCTATATCTAGCCTTCCATCTTCTACAAGAAACTTGACGAGATTCAGGTGGCCAAATCCCGCCGCTGATTGCAGAATGTTCTCCGTAAACACGCCGGCTTGAGTAAATATATTTGCCCCTTCATTTAGAAGGAATTTTACTATTTCAACATTATCTCCACCATCAACCGCTCTTATCATTGCCCTGGACTTTTGTCTCGCACCCTTCGCTACCAGGAACTTTACCAGAGGCATATTACCACCTCCTGCAGCATTCTCCAGAGGTGTCCGATCTATAAATCCCCCCCTTTCTATGTCTGCACCATTGTCTAACAGCACCTCTGCTACTTTTACACTAAACTCAAAATCCGGCTCATTGAGAATGAACGAGAGGAGGGATAATATAGAAAATTGAAGTACATTAGGACTTGTCACGTTGGCACGCTCTTCATTACAAGCAATTAATCGTCTCAACTCCGGCAGGCTTTTTTTGCTTATTGCAACACGCATGCTATCATAAAGAGTCGCCTCTCCTCTCCGGCGATAGGTGATGAAGGGAGTAGGAGAAGCATAAGGACAAGGAGCAGGCCCCTCATCAACATCAGTCAGATTCACCGTGACGGAAGCAGAAACTAAAAAATCTCCATCCGAAACTTGTACGGTAAGAGTAAAGGTCGGCGTAGTTTCAAAATCAAGGGGTGCGGAGGTTTTGACACTAATCTCCCCTGTGGCGGCATTTATCAGGAACGCATCACCAGTATTGCCCGCAGTGATGGAAAAAGTAAGATTGTCGTTATCCGCATCTGTGGCTATGACCGTCCCAACCACTTTCCCTGCGGCAGCATTTTCCGCAATCGAAAAGGTCTGCTCAGGCATAACAGGGGTATATTCATTACGTATATTAGTAATGTTGATAATTATATCGGCAACACCTGACAGCACTCACTCTGAGTCACTCACCTGAAGGGTATAAGTCGAAGCAGTCTTATAATCAAGGGTTCT
>JAPPDO010000127.1 GCA_028821635.1 Ekhidna sp. | reverse complement strand
ATGCGGCAGAGGCGGTCATCTTTCCTAACCCTTCGGGCCGCCATTTGGAGGTGCGCTCTCCCGTCGGAGGGACATTCAAGATTCTGAGTTTAAGCGGCAAGCCGTTACTGGAAGGCACCACCAACACAAGGGTAGACATCACCTCCCTGCGGGGCGGACTTTATTTGGTACAGTTGCCGGACGGGCGTTTGTTGAAGTTTGTGAGGGAGTAGCGGGGAAGGAAGTGTAAAAGATTTTTGTGTGCATTACTTTTTATTGCAAATTTGCTGCATTTTAGCGACACCATTTGTGATTAAATTTTTTTCACCCATTAGTAACAATCAATCAAATATGCCTTCAACTCTTCGTAGCTATTTTCTATTTTTTCTGATCGTCTTTCTTTTTCAAATAGCCTTTTAACCTTTTCCGGCAATTCTAAATTTGGGTCAGTTACTTCATGCATTACATTCATGAATTTGCTGTGGTGGGCTGTGCCCAAAAAGACTCCCACTTCTCCATTTTGCAGCCGTTTGCACAATGCCCCGTAAGCGATTGAACTGTGCGGATCTATCAAGTATTTGTTTTGATGATAACAGGTTTTCATTACACGTCTGGTTCCCTCATCACCAAGACGATAGCCGGAGGTATCTGCTAAAATGTTTTGGAGGTTGTGGTCATAGAGCGTCGCTAAGCGTTTGAAGTTACTAGGTCTGCTCACATCCATTGCATTGGATATTGTCTGAATGGTTTTATGTGGATCAAAAATGCCACTCTCAAAGTAACGCGGCACCACGTCATTTGAATTGGATGCTGCAATAAAGCGATGGATAGGTAATCCCATCTTCTTTGCAAGCATTCCGGAAGTTATATTGCCATAGTTGCCGCATGGGACACTAAACACGAATTTCTCATCTGCCCCCCTCAACATAAAAGGCACATAATAATAGATAGCTTGCGGAAGCCACCTTGCAATATTGATGGAATTTGCAGAAGATAACTTTAAATATTGATTGAGGTTCTTATCAAGGAATGCTTGCTTCACAAGGGTCTGACAGTCGTCAAAATCGCCATTTACTTCCAATGCGTTAATGTTGCCTCCTAAAGTCGTCATTTGACGTTCTTGGATCGGTGTCACTTTCCCCGAAGGATACAGTATCACTACATTAATTCCGGATTGGTTAAAAAAACCTGAAGCTACGGCTCCGCCTGTATCTCCCGAGGTAGCAACTAAAATAGTGATTTCCTTATCTTCCGTTTCCTGAAAGTAGGAGAGTGTCCGTGCCAGGAACCGAGCTCCTACGTCTTTGAATGCCATCGTTGGACCATGAAAAAGCTCCAGACAGTAGATATTTTCTTCTACCCTGACCAAAGGAATATCAAAAATGAACGTATCCTGAACAATGGACTGCAATTTCTCGAGGGGAATGTCAGCTTCGCTGAATAATGATAAAACATGGTATGCTATCTCATGCAGCGATTTATTAGTTAGTGATCTAAGGAAGTTTAAATCAAGGGAAGGTATTATCTCAGGAAAGTATAAACCACCGTCGTCGGGCAGACTTTCAATTACCGATTTCCGAAAAGAAGATCTGTTTGCGCTATCATTGGTACTAAAAAAATTCATGCGATCACTTTACAGCCTTTCGTATCTATTTTAGACCGATAAATTTTGAAGTTAAATCCTGAATTTTCATAAAGTGACTGTACTTCATAAACCATCTTTTTTGGTCCTAGCTCATCCAAAAAAAGGGAGAACATGCTGGGGCCGGATCCGGAGATGTTGAACCCAACGCTCCCTGACTTTTCAGCAATGCTTTTAACATCATCATATAAAGGAATAAATGACTTTCTCACAGGTTCAGCAACATGATCTTCAACTGCTTTTTTCAAAAGTTCTACATCATTTGTGTTCAATGCTTGTACTAATGCTGCTGTATTAGCCCATTGATTGCGAGCCATGGGGATGGGGATTTCTTTTGATAATAATCTCTTTGATTCTGCGGTCTTCACCTGAACATCAGGAAAGACAATCAATACCTCCAAGTCCAGTGATACTTCCACTTCAAAGAGGTCAAGCGGTTCGTATTTCCTGATGACCTGAAATCCCCCAAGCAGGGAAGGAGCCACATTGTCCGCATGATAGCACTTAGATGCAAAAGCCTCCCCTTCCAATGCAAAAGGCAGCAGCTCAGCCTTTGAGAAAGGCGTATTAAGCAGTTCATTGGCTGCAAAAACGGCCCCCGCCGCACTACTCGCACTTGAGCCTAGCCCGCTTCCGGGTTTAAAATGCTTAATGATGCTGACATCAAAGCCCTGATCAGTGGTCAAAGCACTCAACAGTGCTTTGATAGCTATGGTGGCCACGTTCTGCTCCGGATCGCTGCTAAGTTCTGCGCCAACTGTTTCTTTAATCACTAATAAAGAGTCAGATCGTTTGGAAAGAATTAACTCCTCACCTACTGACTCAATAGCAAACCCCATCGTATCGTAGCCGCATCCGACGTTGGCAACTGAGGCAGGTGCATATATTTTTACGCTTTCCATCTCTGTTAGTTATCAGATTGCGAGATACGTAATACCTCGGCAAATACACCGGATGCTTTGACCTCTGCACCTTCGCCTGCGCCCTTTATCTCCAAGGGCTGCTCTTTGTATCTGTTTGTGTAGAAAAGCACGATGTTGTCTTTGCCTTCCAGATTGTAAAATGGATGCGAAGCGGGCACCTCCTGTAAAGACACACCTCCTTTCCCGTCTTTGTAAGAAGCTACTATCTTGAGCCGTGCTTTGTTTGCAGTTGCTTTTTTGTAAATTGACTTAAAATAATCTTCCTCTTTTTCTACTCTGTCATAAAAGTCATCCAAATCAGAACTACCCTCGCAAGATTCAGGCAAAAAGGAGTCCATGGCTATCTCTTCCATTTCCATTGTGTATCCGCTCTCGCGAATCAAGATTAAAAGTTTGCGCATCACGTCCTCACCGGAAATATCCAGTCGGGGGTCAGGCTCAGTATATCCCAATTCTTTTGCCTTTTTTATGACCGATACGAAAGGTTTGGAGCCATTATATTCATTAAAGAGGAAGTTAAGCGTTCCGGATAAAACGGCTTCCAATTTGATAACATGATCCCCGCTTCTCACAAGGTCGTTGAGTGTTGAAAGTATTGGAAGACCGGCGCATACATTTGTTTCAATCAGGAACTGGCTTTTGAATTTCCTGGCCGTGTGTTTCAGGTTGAGGTATTCTTCGTATGACCCGGTGGCTGCGATTTTGTTCGGGCTAACAACTGAAATGCTCTCTTTCAAAATGTGAGTGTATAATCCTGAAATTTCCGATGAGGCCGTGATGTCAATGAAGATGGAACTTCTGTAGTTAAAGGCTATCATCTTTTGCACAAAAGCATCTTTTTTAAAGGTATTGCCTTCTTGTAAATACTTTTCCCATTTAGAAAGAGGGATTCCATCTTTCTCGAATGCCATTTTACGGGAATTGGCAACACCTATGACTTTGATGTTTAGGTGATGCTGCTGCTTTAGAAAAGTAAACTGTTTGGTTAGTTGATTGAGAAAGGTTGCCCCCACATTTCCGGTTCCAATGATGAAGAGATTAACACGTTTCATGTGAGACAGGAAAAAGCTCTCGTGCAAGACATTCAATGCTTTATTAAGATCACTTTGAAGAATGATTGCTGAAATATTTCGCTCTGAAGATCCCTGAGAAATAGCTTTAATACTTATTCCATTCTTGCCTAACACATTAAACATGGCACCACTTACTCCAATTTGGTCTTTCATGTTGGAGCCAACTAAAGCCAATAATGAGTATCCCTTTTCAATAATTTCAGGTTTTACAATCGCATTGTCCTGGTCATTATCAAACTCTATTTTTAGCCTCTCATAGGCATTTTCTGCGTCATCAACTTTAAATCCCAGCGTAATGGTCTGCGCCGCATTGCTATGGGTCATAAAAATCGGAACAATTTGATTTTCAGCTAATGATTTGAAAACTCTGGGGAAAAAATCCATCCTATACTTCAAATTACCACCACTCAAAGACATAATCACCACCTTATCAATGCTTGAAATCCCTTTAATTAACTGGCCGTCTGACGGCCCGTCAGAGATGAGTGTCCCTCTCTCTTCGGGATTAAATGTATTCTTGACATAGACTTGTATTCCTTTTTTAAAAACAGGTGCAATGCTTTGTACATGGATAACTTTAGCTCCAAAGTAAGATAATTCTAATGCCTCATCATAAGAAATTTGATCTAACGTGTTTGACCGTCTTACCCTTTGAGGGTCTGCGGTCATAATACCATCAACATCTGTCCAAATCTCTAGGGAACGTGCGTTTAAAGCAGCCGCAAGGATGGAGGCAGTGAAGTCAGAGCCTCCCCTTCCCAAGGTAGTCATTTCTCCACTCTCCGTTGCGGCGACAAATCCGGGAAATACATTTACATCAGCAAATTCTGTTTTGGATTGGTTGATTCGCTTATTTGTTAAATCAAAATTCACACATGCACCACCGAAGTCAGCATCGGTTACGATGAGTTTTCTTGAATCAAATCGTTTGGCATTAAGTCCTTCTTTTTGAAGAAAAGATGTCATGATTAATGAAGAGATAAGCTCGCCGGACCCCAAAATAAAATCAAGGCTTCTTTTGGTGAGTTCTTTTAGTAGGAAGACACCTTCGCACACTCTCCTGATCTGGATGAAGATACTAACGATCTCTCTGCAATGATCCTGCACTGCCAAATCACTGCAAAGATTTTCATGCACCTTATGTAAATCATCAATCATTTCTTTGTAGTCTTTATCTCCTTTTTCTGCTTTTGAGGCAATCTCCTGTAATTGATCCGTCGTATTGCCTGATGCGGAGACGACCACTCCCACTGTCGAATTATTTGATTTAATAATGTTTTTAACGCTTTGAAAAGCCCCTGCATCGACCAGGGAGGTTCCTCCAAATTTTAGTATTTTCATATTCTAGTCATAGAAAGCATGCAAAAAATATAAGTTGCATTGACTGTATTAATAAAGATGTTATCCCTTATTAATTCAAGGCTGACCTGCAACTAATTCAATAAATTAAAAGATTAGTAGAAATGACAAATCAAAAAAGTCTTACAAAACTAAAACACCCTTGAAATAAATATGCTATTTGGTGAAGGAGTACAAAGATTATTCGGGATAAAGAAGACATAGGTGAGAGGGTAAGCGGATGATTCGGAATTCTCACTGCTACCTGATCTTGTTCTGATGTAAGTAAGTCGGGAACGTCCGGCACCTTCTCCAGTAACAGGGTCAGAGGGCCCGGCCAGAACTTATCTGGCAATATACGGCACTGTGTGTGTCAAATTCTCTACTTTTTCAAACGAATCAACGTGCACGATCAGTGGATTAAACTTAGGTCTATTTTTAATGGTAAAAATTTGAAGAATGGATTCTTCATTTAGTGCACTTCCGGCTAGTCCATAGACTGTCTCCGTAGGGATTCCCACCACCTTTCTTGCCTGAAGTAATCGTTTTGCTTCGTGGATACTTGTGCCAACCTTTGCCATTTTAAGCCTCAAGTTAGATC
>JAPPDO010000409.1 GCA_028821635.1 Ekhidna sp. | reverse complement strand
GTATTGAAGATGTTGTGTTATTTTAAGTCAATTTTCAATAAAGAGGATACGATATGAAGAAGGTGTAGCTGCCCGATTCGGTTCCCTTCTGAAACAGATTGACACTAAAGAAATGTCACTATGGGAAAAGAGGAGAAGTTGTCTGTATGAGTAAAGTACAAAAACAGTCAGAACTACCGTCATGCCCACAATCTTTCTTTAAAACACTTTCAGCCTGGCTATCCATGATATGAAGCACTTAATCACGCCCAACACTTAAGCCCTGCTTCTCCAATGGCTCATTGAGCAAAAGAAGCAGTCTGCGGGTGCCTGACTTAGGATTGCCCACCCGAGTGCGTAAATCCACGAACAACTCGGCTACCACACGGCCAAACCCAACCCCGATCCCTCTCAAGAGTCTGCGCATAGTAGTACGCCTCTCGGCTTCTCCCAAGTAATGAGCAGAGATATGCCAGCCTCTGCCCGCATAGAAGTAATTGCATTATCCAGATTGCATGGACCTAGCCTCTTTTCTAATAGCAACATTGAATTAAGCCTTCGCTACATCTTATGAGTGTCTCTAAGACACCCGTCTACAACGTAGCAAGTTCTAAACATTGCGTAAATGTGCATTTTCTGCACCTAAATCCTGACCTGCCTTCTCTTCCTTCTTTCTTCATCAAACATACAAAAGCACGACTCAGCCCACGTTTACGGGCAATGAAAGCATCCGATTCACCGTGCATAACTAAATCCAGCATCACACCTACTTTGTAAGACCTCAGTAAAGACGGTATGATTTTTACTTTACCAGCTTCTATGTCCCTTCTTCTTTCCCCATTTTACACTTCTTAGAGGCAACCTATTTCAGAACAGGACGGACATGAAGACGCTCAACTTATTTGCCAAGGAGCCATTTTTTAATGTGCTTTCAGCCAGTTTTCTCCAACTCCAATCCCAATTTCCATCGGTACTTTCAACGGATAGGCGTGTTTCATAAATTCTTCAACCTTTCGTTTCAAAAAATCCTGCTCCTCTTTGTGCATATCAAATACTAACTCATCATGCACCTGCATAATCATTTTGGATCGTAGGTTTTCATTCCTCATCCATTCATGGATATTGATCATGGCAATTTTGATGATGTCAGCAGCACTTCCCTGAATCGGTGTGTTAATAGCGTTTCGCTCATCAACGTCCCGCATGAGAAAGTTTTTAGAGTTGATATTTCTCAGATACCTGTGCCTTCCAAGGATTGTTTTTACAAATTGATCTTTTCTGGCCTTTTCTATGGTCTCATCCATGTACTTCTTTATATTGGGAAATTGAGCGAAGTAGGCGTCTATGATTTCCTGGGCCTCCCCTCTTGATATGTTTAAGTTTTGGGACAACCCAAAAGCTGAAATTCCATAGATAATACCAAAATTGACTTTTTTTGCTTTCCTTCTCATGTGGGGTTCCACACCTGTGAGATCAACGCTAAACACCTTCGCAGCCGTGTTGGCGTGAATATCGACTCCATTATTAAACGCTGATATCATGCTCTCATCTTTTGAAAAGGCGGCCATAATCCGAAGTTCAATCTGAGAATAATCAGCGGACATGATCAGGTGATCATCAGATGATGGGATGAAGGCTTTTCTAATCTCTTTACCTTTCTCGGTTCTGACAGGGATATTTTGCAGGTTGGGATTGTTGGAGCTAAGTCTGCCCGTTGTAGCAACTGTCTGTCTATAGTCTGTGTGGATTCGATGACTAGCCGGACTGATCAGCTTCGGCAAAGCATCAACGTAGGTGGACTTCAATTTCTGATACTCCCGAAATGCTAAAATCTTACTGGCAATAGGATGCTCATTGGCCAGTTTTAATAAGATATCCTCCCCCGTAGCATACTGACCTGATTTCGTTTTTTTGGGCTTTTCAACTAATTTCAATTTTTCAAATAATATCTCCCCAAGTTGTTTTGGAGACCTGATATTAAAATCAACTCCTGCTAATTCGAAGATTTCCTGTTGAACTTCTTTACTTACCTCATCTAACTCTCCGGACATTTTCCCCAGCACCTCGGTGTCTACTTTTACCCCTTCGTACTCCATTTCTGCCAACACGAACGAGAGAGGTTCTTCTACCTCATCAAGTAACTTGTTTAAATCTTGTTCATCAATTTTTTCAGCTAAAACTTCTTTCAACTGAAGCGTGACATCGGCATCCTCACATGCGTAATCGCTAACAATGTTGGGATCAATCTGATCAATGGTTTTTTGATCTTTCCCTCTTGGACCAGCGACTTCTTCGTAGGGAATTGTTTTGTAGTTGAGGTGACGTTCTGCTAACAGATCCATGCTGTTTGCTGACTCAGGGTCGAGCAGAAAATGTGCGAGCATGGTATCAAAGATTTTTCCCCGAACCGTGATCCCATAATTTCTCAGTATTTGAATGTCATACTTCAGGTTTTGGCCTATCTTTTCGATTGAAGGGTCCTCTAGGACTTTTTTAAATTTCGATATGACCTCATTGGGGCTATCTAAACAGTTTACGTACCAAGCCTCTCCCTTTTCCATCGAAAATGCAATTCCTACCAGACGAGCGTCCCTCGTTTTGAGGCTGGTGGTTTCAGTGTCAAAGCAAAAAGCGGCAGCGGTCTCCAGTTTTTGGATCAATTCGGTAATCTGATCAGCATCTGTTACTAAGTGGTAGTTATGATCGGTCGTTTCAATGGAATTGCCGATGAATTCAGCCGGAGTGCTTTTTGAACTAAACAAACCCAACTGATTTGAATCTCCTACATTAATGTCCTTCTCTTCCGAAAAAACTCTTTTTGCAATGATTCTAAACTCCAACTCCTCGAAGATAGGTTTGAGCTTGGCCATGTCGGGATTCTTGTAGCTTAAATCTTCCTCATCAAAATCAATAGGTGAATCTATTTTGATGGTGGCCAGTTTCTTGGACATGATGCCCTGCTGACCAAATTCCTGAACCTGCTTTTTTTGAGCTCCCTTCAGTTTATCCACGTTTTCAATAATACGCTCAACCGTGCCAAACGCTCGGAGCAGCTTGGAGGCTGTCTTGTCTCCAATGCCGGGAATCCCGGGGATGTTGTCAACAGCGTCTCCCTTCAGCCCCAAAAAATCCCTCACCTGATCGACCTGATCAATGTCAAACTTGGCGAGCACCTCCGGAGTCCCCATAACTTCCACTCCATTCCCCATTCTTGCCGGTTTGTACAAGAAAATATTCTCATTAACCAGTTGTGCAAAATCTTTATCGGGAGTCACCATATAAACACTAAAGCCATGAACGGATGCTTTTTTAGCAATAGTCCCAATCAAATCATCCGCTTCGTAGCCGTCCTTCTCCAGAATAGGAATATTGAAGCCTTCTACAATTTTTTTGCAGTAGGGAATCGCTATCCCGATCTCTTCAGGCTGCTCCTGACGCATTGCTTTATATGCTTTGAATGCTTCGTGTCTGAAAGTGGGGGCATGGGTGTCAAAAGCGACGCCTATATGTGTTGGCTTTTGTTTGGTGATTATCTCCAGCAGTGAGTTCGTGAAGCCCATAATTGCTCCCGTGTTAATGCCATTAGTAGCTACTCGGGGGTTTTGGCTCATCGCAAAGTGAGCCCTGTAGATCAATGCAAACGCATCAAGAAGGAAGAGTTTCTTTTCTGGCATACGACAAATTTAGGGTGATTGGGTTATCCTAAAACAAAAAAGTACGTAATTGACCCTTACATACATGATGGGCATCACCCCAGCTAGACCTTCCATGACGGATTATAAACTAGGTCTCAGAAGAGTCTCTACAAACCGTCCCGATGTTATTGTTGGCCGAAACGAGGTTATTTTACTCTGGTATGCATTTATTTTCTTGCAGATGGGCTTAAAAAGTTTACAAACTTATTTTTTCTCTTGCAGATGGGCTTAGAAAGTGAAAGTATGCATTTTTTTCTCAAGTATGTGTTCGGGAAGTCAAAGTGTGCTCTTTTTAAGTTAAGTAAATCCTGTTCAAGACAAACAACGACTATAAACTCCACTTAAGAGAGGGTCTACGCATACAAAAGATGCGATACGAGTAGGTGATTTGTAGAAGAAGAATGTAACATAACACTAAAAGCATATCTACCATCCAACTTTCATCTTTATCTGATCCTCTACATACTTTCTCACCTCCTTAATATCTGTTGCTGTGCTGCCATTTTGAAAGTTTGTATTAGCTGGTGCAGTATACTGTTCTCCATCAAATGTAATGACCCGGTTCTGTTGGTCTGTAGGCAATGAACACACTGTACTACTATCAACAACTGCACATTCCATGTTTGTGTGCTCATCTAGTATAGTCTTTGTAAAAGATACATTTATACAACAGGCACTTTTCAACTTAGCCCCTTGTAACTTAGTTCCTTGTAAACTTGCTCCTTGTAGATCAGCTTCCCGTAAATCAGTACCCTGTAAGTGTGCATGTCCTAAGTCAGCTCCCTGTAAATCAGCACCTTCTAATTTTACACATTGCAGGTAAATACCTTGCAGTTTAGCTTTACGAAAGTCTGATTTTTTAAGACGTGCACGGCTTATGTCTGCTCGCTGAAGATTAGCTTCTTCAAAGTTTGACTCTTCCATGATAGCACTTCGCAAATCCGCCATCTCCATTCTTGCATGTGCTAACTGTGCTTTAGGTAAATACAGATAAGGTAAGTATGCACCTGTAAAGTTCAAAAGTCCATCATCTCTTTTACACTGATAATATTTCTTTGCCTCCTTTGCAGAGACACGTCTTATAGCCAGCCAAACAGCAGGATTGTATAAAAATTTGAATTTCCTATAGAGATACTCCCTATACTCTGAGCCTGTACCGGCTGCATCTATCTTGAGTCCATAGTCTCCCATCACACTATGTACATAAGCACTTTTTGCTTCATTAAAGTACCATTTATATCCTTTTTCTTGGGTTCTGCATCTCACAAAAGCACAGAAGCTGTGCGTAATCATTATTTTCTCGTTATTCTCTATGTCCTTATCCTGTATGAGTGCGTCCAGTAAATTGACTGCGCCCATTTGTATACCGGGATTGTCTGAATTAAGTAATTCCACACCCTCCTTCAGCCGACTTGCAAAATTTAATCTCACCTGCGCCTGAAGCGTTCTTCTTGCAATACCTGCACCCAAAAGCAAAATACCTCCGCCGGCAATAGTTAAAAAGAAACTTGCCTTACTGTTCTCAAGCTCTTTATTCCCTAATTCTTTAAAAAAATAAATCGATCCTACTGCACCTATAATCAAAACAAAAAGACCTAGTACAGTAAGCTTGTCTAATATACAATTTCTAAACCATTTTATAAACAGCATACATAACAAAAATCATAATAGTATAAATGACACACATCTGTAATGACAAATAAAAGATTTCAATTTATGAGTAACACATTGTATGCCGTTAGCATCAGATGCGCCGGTAGTATTTTGTTTACGGCAAGTAGTACTTGTAGAAGTAGTATCTCTTTCTACTAAGATCGTGCATGCTATATAGGTTGTGTCTTTCTCACAGCTGGGCGTTTGCTTTGGGCAAAGCGGAAGACAAGTA
>JAPPDO010000032.1 GCA_028821635.1 Ekhidna sp. | reverse complement strand
ATTTGAAGTAATGGAAGTGCCCGACTTAACATTAGCCCTGCACCAGTGCTTCTGCGCCTCCTACTATTTCTAAAATCTCTTTTGTGATCGCTGCCTGCCGTGTTCTGTTGTAGGTTAACCGGAGGTCTTTCAATAGCTCGTCGGCGTTCTCCGTTGCTTTATCCATTGCCGTCATCCTGGCTCCATGTTCGGAGGCATTGGACTCCAAAAGTGCCCTGTAGAACTGGATTTTTAGTGACTTTGGCAGAAGGTCATTAAAGATGAAGTCTTTAGACGGCTCAAAGATATAATCCGCTTCTGTGTCTCCTGCGCCCTGAGTGATGTTACTGACGGGCAGAAACTGTTCATTTTTGATGATCTGGGTGGCTACGTTTTTAAATTCGTTAAAGATGATCTCTACCCTGTCATACGTTTTTTTTTCAAACTTCTCCATGATCATCTCGGCGGCCTTTCCCGAACCATCAAAATTGAGTTTCTCAAGCAGGTGAGCATACCCTTCCATTACATTATAACTTCGTTTTCTGAAAAATTCATACGACTTTTTGCCGATTGGGAGGATATGAAGATTTCCCAAAGATTCGGCTTCAGCATAATTATTAGAAATCAGGCTTCTTGTGTATTTGAAAATATTACTATTGAAAGCACCACAGAGTCCTCTATCTGAGGAAATGACTACCAACAGTATGTTTTCTGCTTCTCTAACCTCAGAATATGGATTCTCAATGTCCTCTGTTTGTCCGGAGGAGACATTCGATACGATCTCTGAAAGTTTTTGAGCATAAGGCCTCATCTGAAGGATACGATCCTGCGCTCTTCTCAACTTAGCGGCTGCTACCATTTTCATGGCTTTGGTTATCTGCTTCGTAGAGTTAACCGACTGAATCCTGCTTTTTACTTCTTTTAAGTTAGCCATCTTTTACTGGAATCCTTGTTTATTTGGAGAACTATATACATAATTAGATAAATTATCTCAAGGGTATTTCATGCCGTGTTACTGACTGCGACATACCAACAAATTGGATATCAAATTTGAGACTAGGTTCAACCCTTGAACTGGCACTATGCAATCTGAACGATAATTGCCAACCACCTTCAAAGGTAATTAACAGCGTGTTTTTTGATTCTATTTTTCGTTTTATTTGTTCTATACGAGACGGTATTTTCCAACGCTTTCCCCATTCCAAAGTTCCACCAATATTTACTGATTGAACATTAACGGATTTTTTTCCGCATACTACTTTATAAAAATCATGTCGGCGGGTGAGATACTGAAAGAGGCACTTTATAAAGTTTCTGCCAAAATCTTCACATAAAACCCGCAATTCATCTTCAAAAGCAGACAATACAGGCAGATATATAGTTGAGTCTTTATTGGGGATATTTTTGAACAACTCGCTCTTTTCTTTACGTTGGCGCAAATCACTAAATATTGGCTTTACGCTCTTCCAGTAATTATTGCTAACGGGATAATTGCACCAATCTTTGCCAAAATCTATTTTATCAGACAGCCGACTATGTTTGACGGCTTGGTGATTGTGTTTTGCTGATATTCCTATTTCATTTCTATCATTGATACTAACGATAATATCTCTCACATCACCATCTTTACCTTTGCTGTCGCTTTGCAGTGTAATCAAATGCGACTTATCAAAACGATCATCATGGCATTCTAGAAAAACCGATGCTTCATCTGCGGCTCTGTCAAAATGTTTTCTATTATCACCGCTGATTGAATTATAATAATCTTTTGCTATTTGCGCTGCGGTGTTGTCCGTTATCTTTGATCTAGTAAGGCGACTAATTTCCAGAACTAAAGCATATTCAAAAGCTTTCCCGTTTTTTACTTGACTCACGATACCCTCGTCACATAATCGTGATCATGACTTAATATAATTACCTCTTTTGATCGCTTATCTGCACTCATACCATAAGTCCATTCAGGCGTTATGATCTTATGATTTTTGTATAAATCACGGACTAGTGTACAATCATTATATGATAAAAGCCATCTGTCTCTATTTGTTAAAATATCTGCAAGTCCTTTATGATCAAAATCAATATGGCAATCACCTTTTTTACCATATAAAGCACCTCCATTTGCATAAGGTGGGTCTAGATATAAAAAGTCGTTTTTGTGGCGGGTTAAGCTTTCTTTAAAATCTGCTTCCTCAACTGTGAGACTATCAACCTTAAATGCTGCTAATCTTTCTATAGCCGATTCTGTAAATCGTGGATGATCCGGAGACATCCCCCCTGATAATGTTGTACCGCTAAAGCTGGAACGATTCAAGGCAAAAAAGGCAGCCGCTATCTCATGTTTAGCCTTCATCTCAGGCAATCTGTTTTGTAAAGAATAAAATTTTGTTTTAGTCAATGGATGATGCTCTTTCACAGCATCTGCAAGTTTAGATGGATTACTCAACAGTACATTCCAAAATGTAACTAAAGGCTTAAACACATCGTAACCATAGACTTGTTTTCCGCATTTAGAAGCTACAGCTAATTCAATAGATGCTCCGCCAATAAACGGAGAAACAAGGCAATCTATATTTGGTGGAATTAAATCAACAATAGTATTCATAGCACGACTTTTGCCTCCCGGATACCTTAAAGGTGATCTAACTAAGGATCGTGGTTTCAAACGCTTTATCTTTTTAGTTGACCTGTTATAGGCTACTTTTTCAAAGCTAGTATCTATGACTGGATATATATTCTTATACATGTCCCAAATCTATTAATAAGATAATCATGAATCAATCTTTTGCCTATTGTCAAGCGAACAAAATAACTAAAGCATTCCATAGGATTCATTTTACAAGTTTTTTGGTCTAATGATGCACCTAGCCTCCTTTATTTGAATCTTCCTACGATGTCTCTGGCAACCTCCTCTGTTTTCGCAATGGCCTCTTCAGTAATCTTTCCGGCTTTAAAATCAGCTAATGCCTCTTGCCCAACGTTCCTCATCGACTCGATGAATTCCTTCTGGAAGTCCTTTGCTTTGTTTACGGGTATCTTATCCAGAAAACCCTTCGTTGAGACGTATATGATCGCTACCTGCTCTTCCACAGGAATGGGGGAGAACTGTGGCTGTTTTAGGATTTCCTGATTCTTTCTTCCCCGGTCAATGGTTCTTTGCGTTGCAGCATCCAGGTCAGAGCCGAATTTTGCGAATGCCTCGAGTTCGCGAAACTGTGCCTGGTCTAACTTCAAAGTACCGGCAACCTTCTTCATTGACTTGATTTGAGCAGAACCCCCAACCCTTGACACAGAAATACCAACGTTGATCGCCGGTCTGATACCTGAATTAAAAAGGTTAGTCTCCAGGAAGATTTGACCGTCAGTGATTGAGATCACATTTGTCGGAATATAAGCCGAGACATCGCCGGCTTGTGTTTCAATGATAGGAAGTGCCGTCAAAGAGCCACCGCCTTTTACTTTCCCTTTAAGAGAAGGCGGAAGGTCGTTCATTTGTTGTGCAATGGAATCGTCATCAATGATTTTAGCTGCTCTTTCTAAAAGTCTTGAGTGTAGATAGAATACGTCACCGGGGTATGCCTCCCGTCCCGGCGGCCTTCTGAGAAGCAAAGAAACTTCTCTGTAAGAAACTGCCTGCTTTGACAAATCATCGTAGATGACCAAAGCCGGCCTTCCTGTATCTCTAAAATACTCTCCAATTGCGGCACCTGTAAAAGGAGCAAAGAACTGCATGGGAGCCGGATCAGAGGCGGAAGCATTTACCACCACGGTGTAGTCCATTGCGCCTGCCTTCTCTAACTGAGCTACAATACCGGCAACGGTAGAGGCTTTCTGCCCAATGGCCACATAAATACAGAAAACGGGATTTCCTTTATCATAGAATTCTTTTTGGTTAATGATTGCGTCAATTACCACGGCGGTTTTCCCAGTCTGGCGGTCACCAATCACCAACTCTCTTTGACCCCTTCCAATTGGAATCATGGAGTCAATGGAAACAATCCCTGTCTGTAGCGGTTCACTTACAGGCTGTCTGTAAATAACGCCCGGTGCTTTCCTCTCTAAAGGCATGTCAAAAGTTTCTCCTTCAATCGCACCCTCGCCGTCAATTGGAGTGCCCAGTGTATTTACAACTCTGCCGCACATGCCGTCACCAACCATTATTGAGCCGATTCTTCCGGTTCTTTTTACCGTATCTCCTTCTTTTACATCGCTGGAATCGCCCAGCAGCACCGCACCGACGTTGTCCTCTTCCAAGTTAAGAACTAAAGCATTTAATCCATTTTCAAATTCAAGAAGTTCGCCGGCCTGTGCATTCGACAGACCATATATTCTGGCAACACCATCACCAACTTGAAGAGTAGTGCCAACCTCCTCTAGTTCGCTTTCTGTCTTAAAGTTTGAGAGTTGCTCTCTTAAAATTGCGGAAACCTCATCAGGCCTTACTTGTGCCATATTTGTATTTTTTTAGCCAGATGGCTTATTATTGTTTAATTAGAAAAATTAAGTTTTAAATTATTTAATTGCCCTTTTACACTGTCATCTATCTGCTTGTCACCAAGCTTCAGGATGTACCCTCCTAAAATGTCTTGATTGACGATTTCAGAAAGTATAGGTTCTTTACCGGTTATATCTTTTGCCAATTTTTCAAATGATTTTTTCGTGGAAGCATCCAGCTTAAAAGTGGTAGTCACGGAGGCTTCCGTCATTCCTTGTTTAACATTGTATAAATGGATGAACTCGTTGGCAATTGATTCCAGCATACTTTCTCTGTTCTTACGTGTTATCAGGTCAAATGCCTGAACGGTAAGGTCGTTGTATCTTCCTCCAAATGCTTTTTTAAGAATGTCAGTTTTTTTGAAATGAGGAACCGTCGGACTCTTTAGCATTAATGAAAATTCACGATTCTCTTTGCATATTAACACGAAGGAGTCAAAGTCTTCTTTTACATTTTTAAGGACTTTTTGCTTTTCCGCTAATTCTAAAAGTGGTTTAGCATACCTCGCTGCTATTCTTCGGTCAGACATGTTCAGTTAATATTTGCTTCTTCTATGAATTTGTTAACCAGTTCTTTTTGAGACTTTTCGTCAGCGAGTTTTTCTCTCAGCACTTTTTCTGCAATTTCCAATGACAGGGAAGAAACGAGGTTTTTGATGTCACTTGTTGCGGATTTTTTTTCTAACTCAATTGCATCTCGTGCATCCTGAAGCATTTTTGACGTGATGTCTGAAGTTTCAGCTTTTGCGTGTGCCACAATGTGCCCCGCTTCGGTTCTTGCTTCTTTTAAAATTGCATCTCGCTCAATCCGTGCTTCTTGAAGTAAATATTCATTATCTGCCTTGATTTGTTCCATTTCAGATTTAGCATTTTCGGCTGCTCGAAGTGAATCCTCAATCTGAAATTCCCGGGTTTTCAATGCGCTTAGAATCGGCACCCAAACAAACACTCTTAAAATAGCTAGGGTTGCAATAAAAGCAATTAGTTGCCAAATAATTAAACCAATATCCGGAGTAGTTAATGGTGACACGATTATTTAATTTTTAGTTTTTAAAAGTATTCAATAAAACCCGGCTGTGACAAATACTGT
>JAPPDO010000339.1 GCA_028821635.1 Ekhidna sp. | reverse complement strand
GGGGGAAAGGAAGGTTAAGAGGTTTTGCGGCATCCTCTTCGAGCACGTTGCTTGCTCACATATTCTACCATTTATCATGAGGATATAGATTTATAGCTGTCTGAGAGGAGAGCAGTAAAATTTATCGTCATGATTTGGGTTGATAGCATAGTTCTGCGCTATTCTTTCCATTCGTGACAAAGTCTTTTAACACAACATTTGGGGCCGTTTATAGTCTTTATGTGCATCACTTTTGTTGCAAATCCACTGTATTTTAGTGATACCAATTACCGAATAGAAAACCTTTCATGTTGAAATGAGTTTATTATTAGTTGAGAAATCAAACCTTAATTTACGATGTTTCCGGATGTAAATGATCCTTTCTGGTCTGATCTTTTAAAGAAAAAACCTCAGGTTTCCTCTCTGGCACTCAGACTGCTATTAGACCGGCTACAAAAAAGTTTTGAAAATGAAAAAATGACAGAGCGTGAAGCAGCTAGTGAGTTGATTGTATTTTTTAATAAATATAAGGAAATCTGTAAAAGAGAATTTCAATTTATTAAAAACCAACTAAATGGGAATGAACATGAATAATAAACTGTACACGTTAGAAGAAGCCAAAGAAATTTTAAGTAAGGGATATGCCGCCATTGTTGGTGCTGAAGAGTGCCTCCCTTCCCAACTATCTGCGGAAAATTGGATTGGAGGCGCACCATACCTTACTTCACGGACGAAGAGGGAGGGGCCGTTTTCAAGGAGAAGGTTTTCCTGAACTTATTGCATGACCCAATTAAGATGAATAAAATTAAAACCTATGAGTAGGAGGCACTCTCTACCATTTTTGATGACTATCCTGAGTAGGGCTTATCATTTATTATCCTTCCGGCTCTCTCTTTGTGTCTCAATCGCTACTCACTTGTAGGCAGAGAAAGTAAAGATGTTTTTAAATCCCCTATCATTGGGTGGACTTCAGGTGTCTTATTGGAAAAAGTGGGTAAAAAAGTCCTCAAGGTAATAGACGGGAACACCGGAAAGTTCTATGATAATCAGGCATTGATTATGCACTGTGACCTACCTTCGAACATTACCCCTGTGCTTGGGATAATCAATATCCAAGAACCTGAAGGTTCTTACTTAGAATTTGGAAAAGGAGCAACAGAAGTTAAAGAATGCATCATAGATGGTAAAAAGCAAAACATTTATGACTATTTCAAAAGTGAGGGAATGGGCTTAGATCAACCTCTTATAAACGATGTAAATGGTTCATCACTTAATACAAGCATATTGGATGATGAAGCTAAAACGGCAAAATTTTATGTTCCGGTTTCGCCAGACTATAAATACCAAATTTCAAAGCCGCTCTCTGATTATGAAGAGAAGTTTGAAAAGAAATACAAGACAATCAAAAAGCAAATTCATTTCAGATGTAATTGTATCTTAAACTATCTTTTTGCCAAACTTGAAGGGGAAAAAACGGGAGATGTCACAGGATTTATCACATTTGGGGAGATTGCTTATTTGATATTAAACCAAACTATGGCTTATCTCACACTAGAAAAAGATTAATAGATTGAAGATTTCTGAAATAATAAAATTAAGGGAATTTTACTGTCTAAAAACAACTGCTCAAAACTCATGATCTTGGTGATTCCTCTTTTTTACCTGTCTTATGTGGACTAGGATTTTAAGGTGGAAGTCTAAAATTAGTTTATTGAAGCTCCATTTTGAGCATCATCATCCGTGCTGACTGCGATCAATTTCCCATCCCTATTCTCGGCAAACAGCAGCATTCCTTGCGACTCAACACCCATGATCCTTCTTGGGGCCAGGTTAGCCACCACGATTACTTTTTTTCCTATCATTGCTTGAGGAGTAAAATGCTTTGCCACGCCACTGAGAATGGTACGTGTTTCCAGTCCAATGTCTACAGAAAACTTTAAGAGTTTATCAGATTTCTCTAACTTCTCCGCCGTTTTAATCTCTCCCACTCTCAGGTCCATCTTCGTGAAATCATTAAATAAAATTTCCTCCTTCATTGCAGGTAAGTCCGAGAGCCGGCCTTCTTGTTCGTTCATTTTTTTTGTCTTCAACAACTTATTGACTTGTGCAGCTACCTCTTTGTCCTCCATCTTTTCAAATAGCAGCACCGTTTTATTTAGTTGATGGTCTGACGCAATCAGGTCAACGGAGCCAGCTTTGTCCCACGTACTTTTTTTGATTGCTAAAATGGAAGTAAGTTTTTCAGCAGTAAATGGAAGGAACGGTTCACAGAGTACAGATAGGTTGGCACTAATTTGGATGGCAATATTCAGGATCGTTCCAACCCTTCCTCTATCCTCTTTGATAAGTTTCCACGGCTCAGTATCTGCCAAATACTTATTGCCTGTTCTTGCCAGTTCCATTAATCGGAACAGTGCATCCCTGAATTTGAATTGATCCAATGAATTGGCTATTCGTTGGGGAGTCACTTTAACGGACTTTATTACTTCATTGTCAGAGGGTTGTAATTCCCCCCTCTCGGGAACTTTACCCTCAAAATATTTGTGAGTGAGCACTACTGCACGATTCACAAAATTCCCAAAAATGGCAACCAGCTCGCTATTATTTTTTATCTGGAAATCTTTCCATGTAAAGTCATTATCCTTAGTCTCCGGCGCATTGGCGGTTAGTGTATATCTCAGTATATCCTGCTTTCCGGGAAAGTCTTCCAGGTATTCGTGCAGCCATACTGCCCAGTTTCTGGAGGTTGAGATTTTGCTGCCTTCAAGATTTAGAAACTCGTTTGCAGGCACATTATCGGGCAAGATATAGCTTCCTTCTGCTTTTAGAATCGCAGGAAAGACAATACAGTGAAAAACAATATTGTCTTTTCCTATGAAATGGAGCAGTCGCGTATCATCTGCCTTCCAGTAGTCCTCCCACCTTTTGCCGTTATCAATAGCCCATTGTTTCGTTGCAGAGATGTATCCTATGGGTGCATCAAACCATACATAGAGAACTTTGCCCTCTCCCCCCTCTACCGAAACGGGAATCCCCCAGTTCAGGTCTCGGGTCATAGGCCTTGGTTTTAGACCATTATCAATCCAGCTCTTGCATTGACCATAAACATTGGGTTTCCACTCTTTGTGTCCTTCCAGCAGCCAATCTTTTAACCATGCCTCATACTCATCAAGCGGCAAATACCAATGTTGTGTTTTCTTCATTATCGGAGCTTCGCCGCTAAGCATGGACTTAGGGTTTTTTAGCTCTACGGGACTTAAAGTAGACCCACAATTTTCACACTGATCCCCGTATGCTTCCTGAAAGCCACATACCGGGCAGGTGCCTTTGATGTATCTGTCAGCCAGGAATTGACGTTCTTTCTCATCATAAAACTGCTCAGAAGTTTCAATTCTAAACTTGCCTTCAACTTCCATCTGTTTGAAGAAGTCAGACGCTGTTTTATGGTGGAGTTCAGAAGAAGTCCTGTGATAAATATCAAAACTGATTCCAAACTCAGCGAAGGACTCCTTGATTTGGTTGTGGTAAAAATCCACTACTTGCTGAGGGGTCTTCTGCTCTTTTCTGGCCTTTAGTTCAATAGCTACTCCATGCTCATCAGACCCACAAACCCAGACCACATCTTCTCCTTTACTTCTGAGGTATCTGACATAGATATCCGCCGGAATATACACTCCGGCAAGGTGCCCGATATGAATAGGGCCGTTTGCGTAGGGTAGGGCCGATGTGATGGTGTGTCGTTTAAACTTCTTCGCCATGATTGCTGTAGGGGCACAAATATAGAAAGAAGGCTGGCCATTAATCCTCCTCAGTCAGTTCAAAAAATGAGTTGACAGGAACACCAAATACACGAGACATCTTTAACGTCAGCAGGGTAGAGGGTATGTACTTTCCCTTTTCAATGGAATTAATCGTTTGACGAGAAACGCCAATCCTCTTTGCTAAGTCTTCCTGAGTCAGATTTAACTTTGCACGCTCAACTTTTAACATGTTCTTCATATTATAATTTCCTAAGTCGAAATAATTTGAAATGAAAAACTGATACATAAATAAGAAGTGGAGTAAACAAATTGTAAGCCATTACACCTAAGTAGTCCCAGTCGTAAATGAAAAGCGTAGCAATGATTATTAGCAAATAATTGATATATATGGATATCCGCATTGCTTCAGCCCTGATAGTGTAAATCATCTCATCCTCTTCTTTGACCTTTGAAAAACCAATCAAAAAGAGGCTAATAATTAATCCAATGATTGCCAACTCATCAGTAAGATTATTGAATCCATTGATCTCAAGAAATGAAAAACTAAATTCTTGATGCCAGCATAAAAGTCCAAGAACAAGGAAAGGGACTAAGAAAATCCAGCCCCACTTCTTGTATGATTGATTGAATAATGATAACTTCGTGAAAATTACTTTACTATATGCAAAGCAAACTTTACTTTCTGTAAAAATCAAGTATCAAAGTAATTTTTAATTGAGATAGCTTTTTTGATAACTAAAAACCTTGTTTAGCGGGTTCATCCAAGGATAGCCAACTAACACAAATGGCTTGCAACTCAAAGCCAGGTTAAAACTTATTGTTTTAGTGATTAATCTTATCACTAAGGCTTGGTATCTACTTGCTTCTATTGTAATATTCCATTGCCTTGGGCATATTAGCATTGAGGTCTGAAATCCTTGTATCATGTGATGGATGGGTGGACATGAACTCCGGTGGAGCTTTACCGCTGCTGCTGTTGGAAGACATCCTCTCCCAGAATCTTGGTGCTTCCTGTGGGTTGTAGCCGGCCATGGCCATAAAATAAAGCCCGAGTTTATCTGCTTCTGATTCATGCTTCCGTGAGAATGCTAATATTCCTAAAGAAGTGCCCGCACCGGCAGCCTGTAATATCATTTCTGAGGAGAGCGTCGGGCCTGCCCCTCCGGTTAGCAAAACACTAGCTATGCCAAGTCCGGTGGAAGCAGCATACTGTTGACTCATTCGTTCACTTCCATGATTGGCAATAGCATGTGCGATTTCATGGCCCATGACTACTGCTACGCCGGTCTCGTCTTTGCAAATCGGCATGATCCCAGTGTAAAAAGCAACTTTTCCTCCGGGCATACACCAGGCATTTACTGTTTCGTCTTCTTTTATTAAATTAAATTCCCACTGGTAATCTGCTAAATAATTAGATTGACCTTGTTCCTGAAAATATTGCTCTACAGCCCTTTGTATTCGGGTTCCAACTCGTTTTACCATCCTTGACTGGTCTGTTCCTTCAATTATCTGGCTTTCCTTTTTGACTTGGTTGTACTGGTCATAGCTCATTGGAAAGATTTTATCATTGCTTACAAGGCTGAGTTGTGACCTTCCACTAAGCGGGACACTTGAACACTGAACAGCGATAAATGCAATTCCAATAAAAAGTAGTGAGGTAGTTTTTTTCATGACAATAGAAATTTGATTTAAATTTAATTCATCCACAATTAGCACTTCATAAGAATGGGAGAATTTCAAGGGGAGACATAGCCTGACGGAATAAAAACAACAAAGAGGGCTATTATTTTGCCGAATAACTTCACAAGGGGATAAATGAAGCCCTCAGTCGATCCAAATGGCTTTTATCTATGGTGCGGTACGACAATCTCAAGATGA
>JAPPDO010000063.1 GCA_028821635.1 Ekhidna sp. | reverse complement strand
ATATCCGTTTCATAATTTTATTAATTAAGGTGCAAACATAAAACAATTAGTTAAAGATGCAAATGTTTTTGCAAGTTTTTTTAATTTTTTTTCTTATTGAGCGGGAAGTTGTTGATTTATGTTTCTCTGTGTCGTTACAAACGACCCTTAGTGGGGGCTTTGAATAACGATTGAACCACAGAGGGCAGGGAGCGATGACAGAAAGTGAGTTTCTTATACTAGGATATATATTTTTTTCTTGAGGATGGGCTTAATTCCATCCTAGAGAGGGCTGACAGGTTTTTACTTCCCATCTACATAATTCTGCAAATAAGAATACTTTTTTGTAAGATGCCCTTTTTCAGCAATGGTTGCATTTTTTATCATTTCTTCTTCATCAGGGCCTAAAAGATAGGGCAGCACATTACTCAGCAGTTCACGACCAAAAGTCTCCGATGCATCCCTTGGCAGTTCACATGGCAGGTTATCAACGGCCATGACGGTGATATTCCCATCATCTGTCAGTGCTTTTTCAATGAGGTCGCTGACCGGGTTGTAATCGTAAATGGGATCTTCTATCGTACTAACCCTCTTCGTTGTGGGTATGGATCCCCCAATGTCGCAGGTAATGTCAGCAATCACTTTGATGCGGAGGCCATCCTGAAGAATATCTTCTCTGGTAAATAAGACAGGGGAAGATGGGTTCCAAAAAGCACTTGCAATAAGCAAATCAGTTTTGCGGGCGTATTTCAGAAAATCTCCTTTGTATAACTCAGGATTTGAATAAAACTCTTTCTGAGCGAACTCACCCGTATCAAAACGTTGATGGTAATCTTTTGAGTTTAGTTGGGCAAAGACCGGTTCATCAAATGTTTTGCTAAGAAAGTCGTTGGCCGTTACTTTTCTGATGCCAACCCCATGCAAAACCTCCATCGCTCCTCTTGCTACCCGTCCTCCTCCGGTAATTACAACCTTGATATTCGGGAGTTTAATTTTGAAATGTTCTTTTTTTAATGCTTCATAGTTGAAGCATTGATATGCTCTTTGAGATGAGAAGAGGTTGTACCGTTTGCCGTAAGCCCAGAGCCCATTATAAGCTCCTATTATGCCTGCCCAGCGTCCAAAAGCAATCACCCGATCGCCATTCTCATTAACCAGTGTCTCCCAATCAATCAGGGTAATTTTTTTTTCTAAAATTGCCTGAAGAAGTTTCCTGTTATACGCTTGCTTCTTGATCGTATGAGAGAAGAAAAGGTGAGTTTTACGGGGTACTAAGTTTTCCGGTGGTATTTCTTTGACACCGAGAATTATATCGCAATCTTCAACGGACTCTACAATGGCTAATCCAGCCTTTTCATAATCTTCGTCTAAAAAGCATCTTATTTCACTTGATTGAACAACTAGTTTAACTCCGAATCTTTCTTCTACTAATTTAGCTTGATACGGAGATAAAGGCGTTCTTCTGTCAATTGGAACTTTTCCTTCCCGAATCAATCCAATTTTTTTACTCATTTATCTTTTTTAGTTCATCTAAATCTTTTCGATTCTTGAGTTTTTTGTCTTCAACATTCTTATTAAGGAACTTATTGATCTGATCAATGGGCATGTTTGATTTTATTTCACCAAAAGAATCAACACTGAGTTCTAGTCCCTCTAAATCTTTATGCACTTTAGCTTTATCTTTTTGACTCATTATTTTCGTTTTGTTTTAATAACAAATTAATTGCATTTTTGATTCTTTCAGCGGCTTTTTTTGGTCCGATGATGTGAATCATAGCCATTAAATCCGGGCCGGAACCTTCACCGGTCAATGCAACCCTTAGTATCTGCATAAATTGTCTCGGTTTGTACCCGGCACTTTCGAGTGTTGACCAGAATACTTCTTTTGCCTCCTTTTGGCTTATTTCGTCTCTGATACTCAACTCTTCAGCGAACAGCCTCAAGGCTGCTTGAGCGTCATTACTCCATTTTTTCGTTACAATTTTTTGATCAAATGTTTGGGGGGGCTTAAACATGACCAAGCTTTTCTCAAAGAACTCGTGAGAAAGAGTAACACGCTCTTTGAGCAAATCTACAATCTGAATGGCAACATCAGTCGGACACTGAATGGAATGCACCCTTCTGAGATGGTCAATGAGTCCTTCTGCAAAAAACTTGGAGTCTCTTTGTTTGATATACTGTTGATTGAACCATTTTGCTTTTTCAAAATCAAACTTAGTTCCTGCCTTGTTGATCTTATTGATCTTAAACTCCTGAATCAACTCATCAAGAGAGAATAATTCTTGTTCTGTTCCGGGGTTCCATCCTAAAAGCGCAAGAAAATTAAGCACGGCTTCCGGTAAGAATCCCTCTTCTCTAAAACCGTTGGAAATCTCGTTTGTCTTCGGGTCTTCCCAATTCAGTGGGGAGATTGGAAATCCAGCCTTATCCGCAGCCCTTTTACTTAGTTTTCCATTTCCGTCAGGCTTTAAAATCAATGGCAAATGAGCAAACTGAGGTCTTTCATACTCCCAACCGAAGAATGTATACAATAAAATATGAAGCGGCGTTGAGGGCAGCCATTCTTCACCTCTGATAACGTGAGTGATTTTCATTAAATGATCGTCAACCACATTCGCCAAATGATAGGTCGGCATTCCATCTGACTTCATCAGTACCTTGTCATCCATGACCTCCGTATTCACTCTCACCCACCCCCGTATAAGGTCGTTTAATCTTACTTCGTCTTTCTCCGGAATTTTAATTCTTATGACATAAGGCTCTCCGGCATCAATTCTTTGCCTTACTTCCTCATCAGAGAGCGTGAGTGAATTTTTCATAGAAGATCTTGTGAGCGTATCATATTGAGGGTTCATCACACGATTTTCTTTCAATCGATTTCTCATCTCCTCTAGGTCTTCAGGGGTGTCAAACGCATAGTAGGCATTACCATCAGCCAATAGTTTATCTACATATTTTCTGTAAACATACTTTCTCTCCGATTGTCTGTAAGGGCCATAATCTCCCTGATTATCAGGACCTTCATCGGGGGTAATTCCCAGCCACCTCAAGGCCTCTTTAATGTAATCTTCAGCACCATCAACGTATCTTGTTTGATCAGTATCTTCAATTCTTAAGACCAAAGTTCCATTATTAGCTTTGGCGAATAAATAGTTAAATAGCGCAGTTCTCACTCCTCCGATGTGCAACGCACCGGTGGGGCTAGGTGCAAATCTTACTCTAGGGTTGCCCATCTTACAGTTTATTGTTAGTGAATTAAAACTAAAAGTCTAAACCATTAGGTATCTGATCCGGAAGGATTCATAGCTCAACGACACAGGATATTTCAACATTTACTCCTTTAGGTAACACGCTCACTTCAACGGTTTCACGAGCGGGCGGATTTGTGGTAAAATATTTACCATAAACTTCGTTGATAATTGAAAAATTAGCCATATCTGTCACAAATATTGAACACTTCACAATATTTTGAAATGAAGCTCCTGCCGCTTCAAGAACAAACCCGATGTTTTTCATTACTTGCTCGGTTTCATCCGCTATGGTACCCTCGGCCAGATTTCCGGTGTTTTGATCTATTGGAATTTGGCCGGAGATATAGACGGTGTTACCGACTTTCACCGCTTGGGAATATGGCCCTATTGGTGCTGGGGCTTTTTTTGAGTGAATGATTTCTTTCATTATTCTACCGTTACTGATTTAGCTAAATTTCTGGGTTGATCAACATTTGTTCCTCTCAACAAAGCAATGTGATAACTCAATAGCTGAAGAGGGATTACGGATACTAAAGGCATTAATGATTCGTGTGTAACAGGTACTTCAATCGTATAATCTACCATCTTAGGGATGACTGCATCGCCTTTAGTTTCACTCGCAATTACAATTCCTTTACGAGTTTTTACTTCCTGAATGTTAGATATGATCTTATCGTGGCTCCCGTCTTTTGTTGCGATGAAGACAACAGGCATCTGTTCGTCAATAAGTGCTATGGGGCCATGCTTCATTTCGGCAGCAGGATAACCTTCAGCATGAATGTATGAGATTTCTTTGAGTTTGAGTGCACCCTCCAACGCAACGGGGAAATTATAGCCTCTTCCGAGATAAAGAAAATTACGAGCATCTTTAAGCCGCTTGGATATTTCTTTAATTTTCTCATTGGACTTCAAAGCGATGGCTGCCTTTTCCGGGATTTTTCCAAGCTCTGTTAATAGTTGCCGGTATTTGTTCTGAGCAATTGTTCCTTTATGAAAAGCGAGCTTTAAAAATATCATGTAAAGAACCGTCAACTGCGCAGTGAAAGCCTTTGTTGAGGCAACACCGATCTCTGGGCCTGCATGCAGATAGGTGCCTTCGTGGGTCACTCTTGCAATGGAGGAGCCAACGGTATTTACCACGCCAAGCACTATGGCACCTCTATCTTTTGCCAGCTCAATCGCTGCCAAGGTATCTGCTGTCTCTCCTGACTGAGAAATGGCTATCACGATGTCTCCCTCTTTGATTATAGGATTTCTATATCTGAACTCAGACGCATACTCTACTTCTACCGGTATTCGGCATAGTTCTTCTATGAAGTATTCTGCAACCAGCCCAGCATGCCATGATGTTCCACACGCCACGATTAAGATTCTGTCCGCATTCTGAAGTGCTTTTGAGTAACTTTGAATGCCTCCGAGAACCAAGTTCCCTGTATCAACATTCAATCTTCCTCTCATGCAGTCAGCGATTGAGTCCGGTTGTCCGAAAATCTCTTTTAGCATGAAATGGTCATATCCACCTTTCTCCAACTCTTCCAGTTTTATTTCAAGAGTCTGAACGTAAGGGGTTTGCGGAATATCTTTAGCGTCTTTTACGAAATAATTTTCTTTGGTCAGAACCACTATTTCTCCATCATTCAAATAAACGACTTCGTTCGTATGTTCTACAATAGGGGAGGCATCAGATGCTAAGAAATATTCCCCATTTTTTAGACCAATTACAAGTGGACTTCCTTTTCTGGCGGCAACAATCTTATTTGTATCTTCTTTTGAAATCACTGCTATTGCATAAGCACCAACGACTTTTGAGAGTGCAACTCTTACAGCATCTTCCAGGCTTAGGGATTCTGTTTTCTGAATGTCCTCTATAAAATTCACCAGCACTTCAGTGTCTGTCTCGCTTGAGAAGTGATAACCTTTTTTCTTGAGTTCAATTTTTAAACTTCCATAATTTTCTATGATACCATTATGAACGATTGCAAGGGATCCATTATTTGAGAGATGAGGGTGGGCATTTTCGTCATTGGGTTCTCCGTGAGTCGCCCACCTTGTATGTCCTATGCCTACAGAACCTTCTTTTTTGCAGTCAGCCTCTTCTAACCTGATGACCTTCCCCTCTTTCTTGGTAATATTCAGGTTGAGATCATCAATAAGGGCTATACCTGCACTATCATACCCTCTATATTCCAGTCTTTTAAGTCCTTTTAAAAGTATGGAATACGCATCCTTAGTTCCTATATATCCAACAATTCCACACATTTTGGTTTAATTAACTTCTGTGTAATAAATCCCAAGTTTAATGCCGTTTTTCTTAAAAATAGCTCTTTGAAGGGTCACGTCCTGAGTACTTAATAAAATCAAGCCATCAATTTCTCTGAAACCATCTGATAAAAAATCCT
>JAPPDO010000237.1 GCA_028821635.1 Ekhidna sp. | reverse complement strand
CATCCAGATAGGGGCTTAATCCAACGATCAATAATTCTGAAGCAGACGCTGTGCTATTAGAGGTTAAAACAAACACTCTGGATAAATTATTCAAAGAATTTATCTCTTCTATGCTTGTAGTATTAGTATCTTCATCTACTATAGGCAGTTCTTCCAAAAAGTAAAGAGGATTATTAAAAAAGTCTTTGAGTTTGTCGTTAAAAATTATTGAACCAAATTCTGTTGATGAGGTTGCAGCATAAATCAATGAGGCAAGGATTCTTGTCGTTAGCACGGAACCGCCCGGATTATAGCGTAAATCAAGTATCAGTTCACTAACACCCGCACTTTTAAACGAACCAAACACGTTGTTAAGCTCTCTGTGCGCATTATTATTATGAATGAATTGATTGTAAACCAAATAGCCGGCCCTCAGCCCCTCTAATTCAATAATGTCGTGATATAATATTGGGTTTTCGGTCAATGGAACCGCCGCCAACGAAACGGATGAATTAGTGGATAGGATTTCGTTGTTTTCAATTTTTGCCAGTGTAATCCGGTAAGCGTCAGTCCCAAACAACGCATTTTGATAATTATTCGTTGTAAGTTGTATTCCATTGACTTTATTGAAGATGTCGCCTCTTTTCAGACCTGCGGCGTAAGCAGGCCCATCATCTATGACGTACTCTACATAGCCAAATAGATTACTGCTTCCTTCCGATTCTCTCAGTAGTCGAAACTCATAACCAAAAGATGTGCCAATCCCTTGAAAAGATTCCTCAAGGGCCACATAATCATCTACAATCCATGAAAATCGGTCGCTATTTGATAAAAGTCCTTCTGAGAACATACTTTCCGAAGAACTAAATCTATTCAAATAATTATAAAGCTCTTTATAATTCGGGAAAAGATCATCAGCGAGAGCGGGTACATCCGGTTGATAGTAGTAAAAAAGATTCATGGCCTGCCAAATAAACAAGTCTTGATCCCTGACTAGTGAGTCTACTTCATCATCTTCGCAAACGCTTAAGGTAGCCCCATCATACATTACTGTTACATTGCATTCCTCAACACTTAGATCATCCTCACCTTTGCATGCCAGAATGATAAAAATGAAAATAAATGTCCTCACTATTTCTTTTGCTAACCTCATCGAAATACCAATATCCAATCTTATACTAAACATTAAACAAAATTTTACCAATCAATAGTTCTTAGACCCATTTCCTCCAGATAATGGTTGGCTTGCGAGAAGTGTTTATTGCCAAAAAATCCATTATCCGCTGAAAATGGCGAGGGATGAGCTGATTTTAAGATCAGATGCTTTTTAGTGTCAACGATTGCTCCTTTTTTCTGAGCATACGCCCCCCAAAGTATGAATACCACATTTTCTTTATCATTTGATACAACTTCTAAAACTTTATTAGTGAAAACTTCCCATCCTTTTCCCTGATGCGAGCCTGCCTGTCTTTCTCTGACCGTAAGCGTCGCATTCAACAGCAAAACTCCCTGATCGGCCCATCTCTCCAAGTTGCCCGAAGAGGGAATAGGTTTTCCAAGGTCGTCTTGTATTTCTTTAAATATATTTTGTAAAGAGGGTGGCTGCCTCACCCCATCACTGACAGAAAAACATAGCCCATTGGCCTGACCCGGGCCATGATAAGGGTCTTGACCAACAATAACTACTTTTAACTTGTCAAAAGGACAATGACTGAAGGCATTGAAAATTTTCGACCCCGGAGGATATATCCGATAATTTTTATATTCATCTTTAATGAATTTTACCAATTCATTAAAATATTCTTTTTCAAACTCTGAAGCTAAACGATCATGCCAGCTCTGTTCAATTTTTACATCCATTTGGTTTTTTGCTAAAGATTTTAATAAATTTAACTTAAAACTATTTTAAATTGTTCGCCAAGAATGATAACAGTTGTCACGAAAGGAATTAAAGTTTCCGTTGAAACAAAATATCAGCATGAATATTCTCAGCCTGTTAATGAGCATTTTGTGTTTACTTACAGAATAACCATTGAAAATAACGCTAATAATACGGTTCAGCTAAGAGCAAGGCACTGGGATATTTATGACATTACTCACCCAAAACATGAGGTTGACGGCGAGGGTGTCGTGGGCAAACAGCCAATCCTGGAACCGGGAGAGGTTCACCAATATGTATCGGGATGTAATCTGAAATCCGGTGTTGGCAAAATGAGTGGATATTATAGTATGGAACGGACTTCGGATGGCAAAACTTTCAATGTTGAAATTCCTGAGTTCATTCTGATGGTTCCGTTTAAGCTAAATTGAGCTACAAAATCCTTTTCTCTCAACTCCCCAACTATATCTCTTACTCATTTCGGACAAAGGGCCTTCATCGGATTCATTCTCCGTTTGTTTACCAATTAATCACAAGATGTATTAAGATGGCAGCCAAAACCAGATTTAATGATATTGAGGCGTTGAGGCAGGATTTGCGAAGTAATCATGAACTTATTGAGGTTGCAGACTTCAAAAATCAAACCTCCAGAATAAGACGCATAAGCCGTCTTGCTATTACTTCCTCAACTGAAAGAAAGTTTTCATCCTTTCTCTACCACCTCGCCAATTATCTGAACGCTGAGTCAGCTATGGAGACAGGCACTTCGCTGGGGATCAATACGCTGCATCTTGCAAAAAGTAATTTAAAATCCGTAACCACCATAGAAAGGTCACAAATAATGGCTTTACTTGCCAGAAATAACATCTCAACCATTTCTAAAAAAACAAGAGTTGTCAATGGTGATATTTATAAAGTGCTAGAAGAAGAAATTGCAAGAAGTAAACCGGACTTTTACTTTCTCAATGCAGATCACCGCTCATCGGCGATTGCATTCTGCATAGATTTAATACTGAGACATACTCCCCGGACGAAGTGTGTTATTATCTACGATATTTACCGGTCAAAAGACATGAAAGAGATTTGGCAGCAACTCATCCAAGACCCTAGGTTTTCCTTATCAATTGATTTATTTCAAGCCGGCCTGATCTTTCCTAACGTCGAAATGTTTAAACAACATTTTATCTTGTATTTCTAAAGCTATTTACTTTTTTACTTTTGCGGCACAAAAATCAAAGAGATGAGCGAAAATCAAAACACAGATCAAAAGCCAAATCACATGGCTCCAAAAAATAACAGAACCCCGGTCTTTATCTTCATTATCTCACTTTTGCTGATTGCCGTTTTCTTCTTCTACTATCAAAACCGGCAACTGGAAACTGAGAAAAAGATACAACAGAAAGAAATATCCCAAACCTATCTTACGCTTGATTCAATATCACAAGAGTTAGACATTCGTATCAAGGAAATAATAGCATTTGGAGGAGAGGTAGACACATTAGAAACCCTGAAAAACCAACTGGAAGCTGATAAAAAACAATTATTACTGAATGCGGAGTATCAGCGGGAAACAATCGCAAAACTTAATAACAGAGTGGACGGCTATAAAGAACTATTACTCATAAAAGATGAGGAAATTAAGCAGCTCAAAGTGCTTAATAAGCAACTTGCAAAGGAGAACATCTCATTAAAAGTTGAAAAAAACCAGTTGAATGAATCCATTCAGCAGCTACAGGAAAATACACAGGAACTGGAACAGAAAGTTGCTCAGGCCTCAAGACTTGAAATCCAAGGAATGAAGGTCATCGCTGTCAGTGAAAGAGGTAAAGAAAGAGACAATCAAAAATACAAAAATCGCCACATCCACCAACTCAAGATTCAATTCACCGTGCTGGAGAATGAAATTGCACCCATTGAAGGAAGAAGGTTATTACTCCGTGTGGTTGCACCTGACGGCAATGTCTTATTTGATGTGAGCAGAGGTTCAGGTTCGTTTCCCTTTGAAAATCGAGCGCTTTTCTACACGGCCAAACAAGAGATTCTCTACGATAGAAACAGTCAGTTGGTGACATTTCTATACATTAAGGGAAGCGAGTATGCCATTGGTCAGCACCGGGCTGAGATTTATACGGATGACTACCTGATCGGCCGGGGGACTTTTACCATAAAATAGAATTACCTATTCCATTGCATGTTGTTGTAATAGAAAACATTAATTTCGCATTTTAATTTTAAGTATGAAAAATTACGAAACAGTATTCATTTTAACTCCCGTTTTGTCTGAAGTGCAGATGAAGGATGCTGTTGGAAAATTCAAGAAAGTTCTCACTGACAATGGCGCAGCAGTTGTTAATGAGGAAAGTTGGGGCTTGCGAAAACTTGCATACCCTATCCAGCATAAAATCACCGGATTTTATCAGCTATTTGAATTCCAAGCAAATCCCGAGGTAATCGCTAAACTAGAGACAGAATACAGGAGAGACGAGGCAGTAATGAGATTTCTAATCACTGCACTTGATAAACACGCCGTGATTTATAACGACCGCAGAAAAAAAGGTGCATTTAAAAAAGACAAAGAAGAGAAAAAAGAAGTAACCAAATGACATTACAAAACGAACCTATTAACAGAGAACAGAAAAAAGAAAAGTACTGCCGATTCAAAAAGAATGGCATTAAGTACATTGATTACAAAGACCCTGACTTCCTTTTAAAATTCGTCAATGAGCAGGGAAAGATTCTTCCCCGAAGATTAACGGGAACAAGCCTCAAATATCAAAGAAAGGTATCGCAGGCAATTAAAAGGTCAAGGCATCTTGCTTTAATGCCTTACGTTGGTGATGCTCTTAAATAATTGCCGCTATGGAAGTAATATTAAAAAAAGATATACAGGGACTTGGAGATAAGAATGAAATCGTATCCGTAAAACCGGGATACGGCAGGAACTTCCTGATCCCAAAAGGGATGGCAATGATTGCAAGCACATCTAACAAAAAGATGGTTGAAGAAGAAATTCGTCAAGCCTCACACAAGGCTGAAAAAGCCAAAAAAGATGCCCTCGAAACCGCAGAAAAAATCGGAGACCTTATAATAGAAATCAAAACCAAGGCTGGAGAAAAGGGCAGAATTTTTGGTGCAATTACCCCCATTCAGATAGCTGAAGCACTCGCAGAAAAAGGACATCAGGTGGATAGAAAGCAAATCTCCCTTGAGCAGAAAATCAGAGAACTCGGCGAGTATAATGCTTCACTTAAACTGCATAAAGAAGTAAGCCACACGGTGAGACTAAAAGTTGTAGCTGAATAATTATCAGGACATTCCGCATAGGTTATCCCGATTGATTTTAGTATAACTGACTGGCCTAAACGTAGACTGCATCTACGCTTCAATGGTTTATGTTGCTCTCTTCGCGGGAGAAATGCTAAAATCACGCACCCGGCTAAGGGTGTCGATCGGCTGGATTTGATTTTAGCCGTCTCGGCGATCCGACGCTTCGGCGACCCGATAGACTTTCCCCGATGTGGAACGTCCGGCGTGGAACGTGAAAAAGAAATGAAGATACTAGCCTAAGCGTAGATCGCATCTACGCTTTAATATGTTTCGTTGCTTTTTCAGCGAGGAGATAGGCCTCCATCAATGGTTGGTGAGCCTGTCGAACCTGTTAGTGAGCCTGTCGAACTACAAACTACACCTAGATGGAGGTTCTTGCAGACCCCTCTCCGTGACCTTAGTGGCTTCTTGGTGTCCTTTGTGTGCCCTTTGGGTTTAAATCGTTATTA
>JAPPDO010000081.1 GCA_028821635.1 Ekhidna sp. | reverse complement strand
TCGTAGTTCGTAATGGTAAAAGTGGGTGTTCTGTCTGAGGTTATGTTGTCATCATCTGACATACCCGTGTCAGACGCATCGTCTAAGTCAATCACGGGTGCGGTTGGAGCAGTAGCGTCAATGGTCACTGCTAATGCTTCTGAGTTCGTGAAGTTGCCCGAAGCATCGGTATATCGTGCGTGAACGGCGTAAGTGCCATCCGATAGCTCAGGGGTCGTAAAGGTTGCACCTGTCTCTCCTGCCTGCTCCACATCGTCAATGAACCACTTCACCGATACATCGTCTGCATCAATCACTGCCTCGTAGTTCGTAATGGTAAAAGTGGGTGTTCTGTCTGACGTTATGTTATCATCATTAGCCCTTCCTGTATCAGACCCATCCTCTAAGTCAATCACCGGCGCAGTCGGCGCAGTCGTATCAATGACTTTCGGCGATTCATTGTCTTGTTTATCCGTCTGCTCATCATCATTGCAACCGGGAAAAAGGAAGAATGTCAATAAAAGTAAAACGGTATTTTTCATTTTTTGTAATATTTACTTTATAACAAACAAACATAGGCATTAACAGAAATAAATCCTAATGGAAAAGAATGTTTTTATTGATAATAACGCTCTGGAGGGGGTAAAGGTCGTGAGGGCTATAAAATTTTTATCTGTTTGGATGTAAATATAAAAATAACCCTTTCTGGGTGTAGTTTGTAACCCGACTTGGGAAGTCCGGTTAGGATGGCTACACCTTTATATCCTACTTTATCTATCTCTTCGCCAAAAAAGCAACAAAACATATTAAAGCGTAGATACAATCTACGCTTAGGCTGGGATTATTAGGTGTGATGGAATATTATTTGTGTCTGTTATTTACTCACTTATCAATGATTAATACCGATTTTTTTTTACCCTTCACTCATTTTTCGCCCTCTGGTGTAACTCCATATCATCATTCCAATTCCTGCAATGGCAAGCGGGATACTAAGTATTTGACCCATATTGAGTGCCAGATTTTCTTCAAAGGCTTCCTGGTTCATTTTGAAAAATTCATCTACAAACCTTGCTGTCCAGAGAATGATCATAAACAGTGCGAAATTAAATCCTTGAGGTAGCACTTCTTTTTTCTTGTACCACAGCCAAAAAAGAACGATCATCAATAAGATACAATAAACCGCTTCATACAGTTGAGCCGCATGGCGTACTTTGCCAAGCATATAAATCTCCAGATAAGAAAATCCTCCTTTTTCATAAGATTTGATTTTTAGGGTCCCCTCTCCAAAGTCAATATGCTCCCTGATTTCCGTGTACCTCAACATATCATTTTTTAAACTCTCAATTCTGTTTTTATCGGCTGAAGTAAACTCGTATCCTCTTTTAAATTCAATAACAGCAGTAATCGGGACACTGCCGCTCTTTTCGCTGATCATTTCTCCCTTTTTGACAAAACGAACATCTTTTACTTTTTCATGAATGCCGCTCAGGTAATTGTAGATATGACGTGCATAAACAACCCCCGTGTTGGAATGGGTTAATGTCCCTTCCATTTCAGAGTTGGCAAGATTTCCGGTTCTTATCATTGCACCGGTCAATGCCACTACGATTACAAGGCGGTCAAGTAGCCATAAATACTGATATTTATATTTTTTGCAGAAAAGGTAGATGGCAATCAGGATACCAATAGCTCCTCCATGACTTGCAAGCCCTCCTCTCCATATCTTCAAAATTTCGACGGGATTAGTTAGATAATAGCCGGGGTCATAAAACAGGCAATGGCCTAATCTGGCACCAATAATGGTTGCAACAACCATGTACGTAGTCAGTCTTTCGACGTCTTTCACGGGTTTTCCTTCTTTCTTAAAAATCCAAAAGACCAGTTGCTGCGAAAGAATGAAGCCAAGAGCAAAAAGCACTCCATACCAGCGAGGCGCATAGTCAGTAAATGGCAGGGTGAATAATGCAGGATCAAATGTCCAGATAATGTAGCCAAAAATGTTCATTACAAAATTTTAGTTACTCAAAGATGCCTTAATCATGCGAGAACTGATCAGACTCTCTTCCAGAAATAAGGAGTAAAGAGAATTAAGACGGTAAAAAGTTCAAGTCTGCCCACAAGCATCAGAAAAGATAATACCCACTTAACGCCTGTCGGTAAATGTGCAAAATTATCAGCGGGCCCCACAGTCCCTATGCCGGGGCCTATGTTACCTAAAGTTGCGGCTACTGCTCCTAATGAGGTATTAAAATCGATTCCGAAGGAGGAGACGGCCATTGCTCCAAAACACATCACCAAAATATATATCATAATAAATGCCAGCACATTGAAGGTAATATCCCGATTTACGGCCTTTCCGTTAAACCTCACGGGTATGATGGCAGAAGGATGTAAAATCCGTTTAAGTTCCTGAAAAGAGTTCTTTATCAGCAACAGATGTCTTGCCAGTTTCACGCCTCCTGCCGTAGACCCTGTGCATCCACCGGCAAACATCAACAGGAAGAATATAATGGTAACAAATGGGGGCCATGAGGTATAATCGTGCGTTACAAATCCCGTGGTTGTGACCAAGGAGACTACCTGGAACAGTGCATCTCTAATGGATTTTTCAAATATATCATGGCCTGAACGGAATATTATCAGGCCAATAGCGATTGATGCTGCAACGCAAAAAATCAGATAAAATTTAAACTCCTCATTTTTGAAGACTTTCCCCAGCCGGCCATGAAGCCCAAGATATGTCACTGTAAAATTAGTCCCTGCCAGGAACATGAACACAATGATTACATACTGAATGAATGGATCATGATAATATGCAATACTTGCATTTTTTGTGGAAAAACCTCCGGTCGCCATCGTTGTTAAGCTGTGATTGAAAGCATCAAAGAATGTCATTCCCCCACTCCAGAGAAGGATCAGTTCAAGTGCGGTCAAAGTGCAATAAATAATCCAAAGCCGCTTTGCTGTTTCCTTAATGCGAGGTGCTAGTTTGTCAGGCGAAATACCCGGTGCTTCTGCGACGAAGAGCTGCATTCCGCCAACTCCTAAAAGAGGTAAAATAGCAACGGTCAGGACAATGATTCCCATGCCCCCAATCCACTGTGTTAAACTTCTCCAAAAGAGAATTCCTTTATCAATGGATTCAATATCTGTCAGTATGCTCGCTCCTGTCGTGGAGAACCCGGACAAGGTCTCAAAAAACGCATCGGTTAGGTCGGGTATTGCTCCACTGAAAATGTAGGGGAGGCAGCCGAAGGAAGACATGAACAGCCACCCAAGCGTTACGATCAGATAGCCGTCTTTCTTCCGAAGGTCATCATTTGTGCCGTTTCGGGTTAGCAGAAAAAGAACAAGCCCTGCCAATAGTGCGCTCCCCGATGCAAGGAGAAGTGCATACATATCATTCCCGCCGTAGTAGATACTAAAGGGAAGGCAAAAAAGCATAAAGCCGCCATTCATCAAAAGAAGAATACCTAAGAATTTGAGAATAACCCTGTAGTTGAAGTTCATTTACTTGAAGAAGTTCTCTACCTTTCGGATGCACTCCGGTTTAGAGAGGACGACGACGCGATCTTTTGATTGAAATTCAAAGTCTCCTCTTACGGCCATGCCCCGACCCTGTCGGATCACTCCTCCTACTATCGCAATTTTGGGGAAGTCTAAATCTTTTAGTTGTTTATTCAAAACCTGACTACTGTCACCTAATTCAAACTCCAAAATCTCTGCCTCCACGCCGTGAATACCTGCGATGTTCAAGACCTCACCTTTTCTTAGGTATCTGAAAATGAAACTTGCCGCAATCAGCTTTTGATTAATTAGCGTATCAATACCAATACTTTGCGATAAATGGATGTAATCAACATTTTCTACGAGCGCTATGGTTTTCGGAACCCCCGTCTTTTTAGCTAAAAGAGATGCCATAATATTGGTTTCGGAGTTCTCCGTTAAAGCCACAAAGGCATCCGTCCTTTCAATGCACTCCTCCTTCAAAAGGTTAATATCCCTGCCGTCACCATTAATAATCATGGTATTCGGAAGCTCATCGGCTAATTCCATGCACTTTTGCTTATCCGTTTCAATCAGTTTGATATTGTATTTTTTGCTAAGTGTCTTGGCGGTATTAATACCCACTTTACTCGCCCCTAAGATCATCACATTTTTGATCTCAAAACTCTTCTGCCCCGCAAGAGACGTAACCCGTTCCACGCCGTCGGGTTGTGCAATAAAATAGGCACGATCCCCTTTTTGAAATTTGTTCTTACCGTATGGAATAATGGTTTGATTATCACGAAGAATAGCTACGGTGGTAAAGTTGTGGTGAGGGTTTAAGTAAGCGGCTTCTGTCAGCGTTTTCCCCAGAAGCTCCGAGTTCTCATCTACCGCAATGCCGATGAGCGACAGCATCCCTCTGTCAAACTCAAACGTATCGGTCAGTGCGGATTGCTTTAATAATCTTTTAATCTCACGCGCCGCAAGGGAAGCGGGGGAGATGATTTCATCAATCCCGACTCCACTTAGATTTAACTCTGCCCTAGCCGCAAACAGCTCGTTATTGGAGATTCTGGAGATCGTCTTCTTTGCCCCCAGATTTTTGCCTAAAATACAAGTAGTAATATTAACTTCCTGAAAGGAGGTCACCGCAATCAATAAGTCTGCCTTCGTGATGTTTGCCTCTTTAAGTGTCTCCGGAGAGGTAGATGACCCTTTGACCGTTCCTACGTCAAGATGCTGAGATACATATTCCAGCACATTGGCATCAGAATCTATGATGATGATATCCTGCCCCTCTGCCACCAATAATTTGGCGAGATGAAGGCCCATCTCACCGGCACCGGCTATTACAATTCTCATCGTTTTATTAGGATGAGCGCAAAGATATGGCAACTTCGCACCGGTAATCCAAATTACCGATCAACATGATTAAAGTAGGTTTTAGCAGCTTCCATGACGCATGAAGCTAAAGCAATGGCGGTTATCATGGGATATAGCGATATGAGTAAAAAACCTTTTGATCCTTTAAAGCTTGTTGCAGATGGATATGAAGATGTGATAGCGTATGTGCAGCAAAAACCTGAATTAAAAATTATAGCTACAAAAATGACTGAATTCCTTAATGGATTTTACTCAGATTTTGCCCTTGAATTACTCTCTTCAATATACTTTATTTCTCAAAAAGAAAAGACATTGAATCGTGAAACTATTGCCAGCCAACTTGAAACATGGAGTGATCGAAAAAGATCCATATTTTCTAATCCTAAGTATCTGGACATTTCTTTGAAGCAACTTAGTAAGGCTCAATTTGCACAATAAGGAACAAATACCCAACAAACACTAAAATGAATAGGCGTATTATTGTAAGTCCACTAGCAGAAGAATTTTCAGATTATGAAGGAGCATATTTTGAACCAAGAAAACGTTAAAAATGGCTAATCCCAAAACCATCATATTCAGTTTTGACGGTACCGGCAACGAACCGAGTGATAGTAAGTCTTACACCAAGGATAAGAGCATAAGCAATATCCTGAAACTACATGTCCTGCTTGGAGGAGGTATTTTAACCGACCAGACAAAAACAAAAACAGCAAACGGTAATGACCAAATAACACATTATTACAATGGTATTGGTACCTTCGAATTAAAGTTATCTTCTGTCCCATT
>JAPPDO010000269.1 GCA_028821635.1 Ekhidna sp. | reverse complement strand
CTTTTCTGCGGGGGTGGTCATCCGTCTGAGCCCCTGTGCGGTTGTTTCCCATTCGGCATATAGATAGTCGAATACTTCGGTGAGGAATGCACCCGACCCACAGGCCGGGTCCAGTACTTTGATGCGCTCCAAGTGCTTTCGGTAGCGGGTGTAGTATGCCGTCAGCGTGGTGATGACTTCATTGTCTTTCTCCTTCACGTCCAGGTAGTCCTGCATGGCGGCTTCCGGCAGCTGCTTTAGTCCCAGTTCTTGTAAGACGCTTTCTTTTTGCTCCTCCAGCCATCCGCCTACGGCTTCTTTCACGATGTAGCGGGTGATGTAGTCCGGTGTATAGTAGATGCCGTCCCGTTTTCTTCGGGAGGTCTTGAGCTTTTCCAGTTCTTCCGGATTTCCTGTTCTCAGGGCTTGGTTTTCCCGGATGTTGGTTTTGAGTTCCTCCAAGTCGGTGACGGACTGCTCAAAAATGTGTCCTAAGATATTGACTCCCAGCTGACTTTGGAAATTATATCGGGCTGCAAACTCAATAAATTCCAAAATTTGCCCGTCGGTAATATTTAGCGCATTGATAATGGCATCCTTACGGAACAGTCCGCCATTGAAGGGCGGGATATTTTTCTGCACGTAGCCTTTGTCCAGTGCATCAAAGAGGTGCAGCAGCTGCTCCCAAAATACTCTATTCGAAGGCTTGAAGGAACCTTCGGAAGCCCGCTGTGCCTGTGCCAGAACATCCCCTACCAGCTTCAGGTCTTTAACAAAACAGATGAAGATGATCCGATCAATCAGCTTTTGACCGGAGCTAAAAAGCTGCTGCCAGTTTACTGAAGGGTTCTGTCTGAGCAGATTAAAGAAAAGCTGCTCTCTGAGGGCACGATACTCTCCGTAAAATTCATTGGATATAACTTTGAGTTCCTGCTGACGCTCCCGGTAGAGGTGATCCATGCGTGCATCTTGGTTTTCCAGAAAAAGCTGATCTTGGTGCAGGAGATACAAAAACCGGCCAAACTGCTCTTGGTTTGCCAGTGCACTCAATTTGAACACGTGGTACTCGTTGATGTCCGAAGATCGGTAGAGCCGCACCTCCAGAAAGTTGGTTACGATCACCCATTTGCATTCATTCCCCACACGGTACGCATAGTTGAGCCCCTGCTCTACCGGAGAGCCTGTAAAATCTTTTCGGTGCTGCTTTTTATCCAGCGTCACTTGCTGGCCTTTTACTTCCACGACCACTCGTATGTCTTCCTTTAGATCTCCGTTAGGTTCCTGACTAAAATATCCCAGCGATACATCGGGTTTTTTGCCGTCAAACTTGGTTTTCAGTTCTTTCTCCAGTGACCAACTCCTGCTGCTGAAGTCTGAAGAATAGCCCAGCACTGTTACGAAGATGTCTTGAATAAAATCCGAGCGAATGCTTTCTTCTTTTCGATTGATGATTTTGCCGGTCTCAATCAGTTTACGCCATTTATTGATGACTTCCTGCCTCTCCGGCAGGTTGCTTAGAGTAGAAAGAAACTGACTAACTCGTGCTTCCTCTATTTGGTGATCGGGGATGAGCATACGTCAAAAAATAGAAAGTAATTCAAACATACGGCACTTTATTAACAAGAATGACAAAAGTTGGTATCAGGTTCAGATGAGATGGTAAGTATATCTTTGGGGTCATCCTAGATCATAAATAAAGACAATAAATTTAAAAATCATCAAAAAATATTTTTATCTATCTTTAGATGATGCTCTCATATATGATTAACCCACGTTGTTAGATTAACCTAAAGGTGTTTTGATATAGAACAGGCAAATCTTCAACCCTGACCCGGAATTTAGTCCCGTGATCTCTTAGTCTTGTCCCTGCCCCCTGCATTGTCCTCGCATCAAAATCAATAGCCACAGTCCCTCGCTCAATAGCTGAAATAAATCCGCTTGGACTGATCTCCCAAAGTGCCCTTGCGTGTTTATATTTTACTCCTTTTTTTGGGGTATGTGAAGTTTCGCCCTCAACAAGAATTAACCGCCTCAATTTTGAGATCATTGCATTTATGAGTGTATCATGCGTCCAATTAGGAACAGGTCCGTCTATGGAATTGTGTTGAACAATGATTCTTTCACCATCATTAGATACAACAAAGCCACGTTCTGACTCACCCCAAATAGTGTGTCTGAATGCCGTCTGGTCTTTATTATTTTTCCAACCATGCTTATTAACCATATATTCCATTATAGCTTTTGGTTCAGGGGTTTTATGGAATAAGGTTAAAGGTGCGGTTCCACTATGATATTTAACTTCCCACCCGTCCAAGTCCGGTTGATCTTTGTTGTTAGCATCAAGCCCTAACAGATGTTCTAGGTACATACCAGGAGCACCACTTCCATTAAACCTACTGTTTTCAGGGAATTCATAAAATCCTTTTTTGATAACTTTAATTATTTTTTTGGCTGCGCCTGTAAGTCCCTGTGGTGTTGGTGGTTTATGATATTTCTTACTGACCATTTTTTATCCTGTATGCACTCTGATAATCAGCGATTCGCTCATCAGCCAAGGCACAATATTTAGGGGATATATCAATACCAATCCATTCACGCCCCTTTGTTAGGGCGGCAATAGCGGTTGTTCCCGAACCTATAAAGGGGTCTAAAACTACCCCATTCGGTGATGCTTCAACACATCTTTGGGCCAATTCTATTGGGAAGGGTGCAGGATGCACGTTATCTCTGGCTTGTGATATTTGCCAAATGTCCGTAAACTTATTTGTACCTGGAGTGAGTTTAAAATCAGGTTTTGTAATCATGTAAATAACTTCGTAGGTGGGAAGGAAATATCCTGGGTTGAAGTTGATCCCTCCTGCTCTTTTCCAAATGATAATTTGACGCACAGGAAAGCCTGATACAATGTCATTTCTGTCTTGTAGCAATCCACCTTGCACACGCCATTTGTGATTATAAAAAATTACGCCATCAGGCTTCAATACCCTCATCATAGCCTTTAAACAATCACGTTGCCACTTTACATATTTATTGTGAGGTATACTGTCGTTGTAGTGTGAATAGCCTTTTAGTAATTCAGCTTGTGGCCATTTCCCTCCATTACCATTTTTAAGCCCATTTCCGGT
Source organism: Ekhidna sp. (assembly GCA_028821635.1). Classification (GTDB taxonomy): domain Bacteria; phylum Bacteroidota; class Bacteroidia; order Cytophagales; family Cyclobacteriaceae; genus Ekhidna. The sequence continues at coordinate 2,547 of JAPPDO010000269.1, read as the reverse complement.
ACTGTTTTTGATATTATAAGGCGGAGAGGTTATAATAACGCCAACTGATTCTTCCGGCATCTTATTCATTATTTCAATGCAATCTCCTGTGTGGTTTTTACCTATCCATTTTTTAAGAGGATTATTGGATTCCTTAGCCTTTAGTTCAGGATTGTCAGGTTGATCAACTATACGCTTAACCACCTCGTCAAAATGCAGTCTAGTAGAATTTGTGTGTTGCACATTTTTATTCATTTCAATGATCAAAGTTAACAGATTTTGACTAATAAATCATTTTCCGGAATTCGTTAGCTATGTCTTTTGTGCTTTTTAATTAAGCAGGCACAACCGGTTCATTAATCAGTGCTATCCAGCAAATGTTGAATAGCACTGACTATTTCATTGGGATGGGTCCAAGGGATAAAATGATCAACGTCTTCAAGCAGCCTTACCTCTAAAACAGAGTCCGGCAGCATTCTATGAGCAAAATCTGCATTCTTCCGAGGCACAAGTCTGTCTTTTGTTCCTTGTATGACGATTGTAGGAATTTGAATCTTTTCCCAAAGTGGAAGCATTTGCACTAACTCCCCTTTTAAAGGCAAGATTTCATCATTACTAACCTTGAACTCTTCAGGTGTTATAGCAGCCCCCAACTTTGTATTTATTGCGCTTCTATACCACTCATCTTTCTCCATCTCAGGGTCAATGGAGGGGGCTACCATTATTAATCCATTGAAAAGAGATGGATAGTCCATAACCATTCTTGCGATTACTGACCCCCCGAGCGAGTGACCAACAAGAATGATCTTTGGATGATCAAACCTGCTGATTACTTCTTTTATCAGCATAGCCTGCGTCTTTAGGGCAGGTTCTGCTAAACCATATCCCGACTTGCCAAAACCGGGTCTGTCAACGGCTAGAATATCTGCATAATCCAGTATTGAGTCTGCTTTAAAGAAATCAATAAATGCACTCCATGATCCCGGAGAACCATGAATGAATACAATTAAATGCTCCTTCTCTCTCCCACTGAATGCAAAATGCAGGTTTCTATCCCCCACAAGCAGGTCATCGAACTGTATGGATGCGCCGGCTTGGGCTAACTTTTCTTTGGCCTCTTCATCAGAAATTCTGAATTCAATACATGAAATGAGCAACAAAGACACGATAAAAAACACATGCTTAATCATTGAGAAATTTATATTTGCAAGTCATGTCAGAAGGGATTACTTCAACTGATTTTCAATTTAAAAACCAAACAGGCAAATATTCAGGTAAGGTTCGGGAAGTTTACTATTTTGGTGATAAAATAGCGATGATTGCTACCGACAGGATTTCTGCTTTTGATGTAGTGCTGCGGCAGCCAATTCCCTATAAAGGGCAGGTTTTGAACCAATTAGCTGCCAAATTTCTGAATGCAACCAGCGATATTGTTCCAAATTGGGCGGAGTCGGTGCCTCACCCAAATGTGACAATCGGTAAATACTGTAAGCCTTTTAAAGTAGAGATGGTCATTCGAGGGTATCTGGCGGGTCACGCATGGCGAGAGTATGAAGAGGGTAAAAGATCACTGTGTGGAAACGAACTACCCAACGGTATGAGCGAAAATCAAAGACTTCCCTGTCCCCTTATTACGCCGACGATTAAAGCAGCTAAGGGCCACGATGAGGATATCTCTAAAGACGAAATAGTAAAACTGGATACTGTGTCCGAGAGCGACTACGAGAAGATTGAAGAATATACATACCGGCTCTTTGAGCGAGGGACTACAATCGCTAAAGAGAGGGGTCTGATTCTGGTAGATACAAAATATGAGTTTGGAAAGTATGAAGATCAGATTTATCTTATCGATGAGGTACATACGCCGGACTCATCGCGGTATTTTTATTCAAATACGTATCAGGAGTTTTTTGATCAGAATAAACCCCAAAGACAGCTATCAAAGGAATTTGTAAGGCAATGGCTGATTTGCGAAGGGTTTCAGGGGCAGAAAGGGCAGGAAATTCCTGAAATAGATGAAGATAAAATCAACCGGATCTCCGAGCGATACATTGAACTTTATGAGAACATCTCAGGAGAAAAGTTAGTTAAAGCCCCGTACTCAAATAAATTAGCAGAAATAAAGGACAGCATAATGCGATTTACAGCACAATAATTATGGAATTTGAAATAAATAAATACGAAAAATACACGACCGTTTCAATAGGAGAGGAAAAGATGACCTCAACAGTAGCTCCTACAATTAAATCCGAATTTTTAAACCTTGCTCAAAATGGTGTGCAAAACGTAATTGTAAATATGGAAAAGGTGAAATATGTTGATTCGAGCGGATTGAGCACGTTACTGGTAGGCAACAGATCATTTTCAGAAAATGGGCTTTTTGTCATTTTCAATGTTACTGATCATGTTATGAAGCTCATCAATATCAGTCAGTTGGATAAAGTCATACATATTGCATCCAATCAGGAAGAGGCAGTTGATCTTGTTTTAATGTCAGAAATCCGGAAAGGGGCTAATGCTGCCGAATAGAGGATTTGAGTTTTGAACTTCTCATATTAGGCTCAAACT
>JAPPDO010000044.1 GCA_028821635.1 Ekhidna sp. | reverse complement strand
GTTTCCCTTGTCATAGAATTTTTCGAAATCAGCTTCTAAGGCTTCAACCATTCACTTTAATTGTTCCAATCTTTTCATGTTATTACAGTAATTAAGGTTATTATGATTTAAAAGAACGGGCAATATAACTTATATTCTCAAATATTCAATTTTAATGAAAATAAATCGTTAAGATTTTGCTAATAATGCTCCTTCTACCCCTGCCTCTTTATAAATTCCCTCGTCAAGTTTTGATTTAACTGCTTCAAAAGCGTCGAGTGTTTGTTCCACGTCTTCTAAGGAGTGCATGGCTGTGGGTATGATTCGCAAAATCACCATTCCCTTGGGAACCACCGGATAAACTACCATTGAACAGAATATATGATAGTTTTCTCTTAAATCAATGATTATGTTACATGCTTCAAGCACATCTCCGTGTAAAACCACCGGAGTGACAGGTGAATTAGTCGTTCCGATATTGAAACCTCTCTCCCGAAAACCATTTTGAATGGTATTCACAACAGTCCAGAGTTTCTCTCTTAGTTTCGGCATCGTTCTAAGCATCTCCAAGCGTTTGAGACCCCCTACAACAAGCGGCATTGGCAAAGATTTAGCGAAAATTTGAGATCTCACCTTGTATCTTAGATGATCCACCACATTCTTATCTCCCGCCACAAATGCCCCAATACTCGCCATTGACTTAGCAAAAGTGGAGAAGTAAATATCTATTTCTTTTTGAACATTATAATATTCTCCGGTTCCTGCTCCGGTGTCGCCCATGGTCCCAAAGCCATGAGCATCGTCTACTAGAAATCTAAATTCATGTTTATGCTTTAAGGCGGCGATTTGATCCAGTTTCCCGGTATTTCCGGACATCCCGAAGACACCCTCAGTGATGACCAACACTCCGCCGCCTTGTTTGTCTGCAAGTTTGGCCGCTCGCTGTAGCTGCTTGTCGCAACTTTCTATATCATTGTGAGGGAACACGTACCTTTTACCCGGGTGCATTCTTAAAGCGTCAATAATGCACGCATGGCACTCGGCATCATAAACGATTACATCTTTTCTGTCAACCAACGCATCAATTACGGACATTATGCCCTGATATCCATAGTTTAGAAGCATCGCTGTTTCCTTGCCGGTAAAATCGGCGAGGTTTTGCTCCAATTGATCGTGATAATCGGAGTTGCCTGTCATCATTCTTGCTCCCATAGGGTATCCCAGTCCCCACTCTTCAGTGGCTCTAGTGTCAGCTTCCCTGATTTCTGGATGATTAGCAAGACCTAAATAATTATTTAAACTCCAGGCCAGCACTTCCTTTCCTTTAAACTTCATCCTTGGCTTAATTTCTCCCTCCAGTTTCGGAAAGAAGTAGTAATTGACATCTTTATCTAAAAAAGAATATTGGCCTAAGGGACCGTCATCACTCAATAATTTTTCGAATAAATCCATCTAGGTGATCCTCGCTTTTCAAACGAATTGCAAATTTAGCAGAATTACTCATATAACGGATATAAAAGAATTTCAATAAACTTGTGCCAACGATCAGGGAATATGTCAATCAAAAAAATTTTAATCGCCAACAGAGGTGAAATCGCCATCAGAGTCATGCGATCTGTACGAGAGATGGGAATAAAAACAGTTGCTGTTTATAGTGAAGCTGATAAGCTGCTTCCCCATGCGTCATACCCCGATGAGGCCATTAATATAGGGCCGGCGGCGGCATCAGCATCTTATTTAGTCCATGATAAACTCATTGATGCGTGTAAGCAGACCGGTGCTGATGCAATTCATCCGGGCTATGGGTTCGTTTCAGAAAATGCGGTATTTGTGGAAAAGGTAGAAAAAGAAGGCCTTACCTTCATTGGACCTAGTTCGCACGCTATCAGGGTTATGGGTGATAAGTTAGTTTCAAAACAAACAGTAAAAAAGTTCGGCGTTCCTCTAATACCCGGAATGGATGAGCCAATCAATGACATTCCAAAAGCAAAAAAAATTGCAAATAAAATCGGCTATCCTGTTATGATAAAAGCAAGTGCGGGCGGCGGCGGGAAAGGGATGAGGATTGTTCATGATCCAAACGACTTTGAGGAGCAAATGAATCGGGCCATGAGTGAAGCTAAAAATTCATTCGGAAATGAGGAGGTATTTGTGGAGAAGTTCATAAGCTCGCCAAAACATATTGAAGTGCAGGTGCTCGGTGATCAGCATGGAAATGTTGTTCATTTATTTGAGCGTGAATGCAGCATCCAAAGAAGGCATCAAAAAGTTATTGAGGAGGCCCCCTCCGCTCTGCTTACTCCGGAGAGAAGGAAGGAGATTGGTGAAGCGGCCATCAATGTTGCAAAGTCATGTGACTATTTTGGGGCAGGGACTGTGGAGTTTATTGCAGATGAGAACTTCAACTTTTACTTCTTAGAAATGAACACTCGACTTCAAGTGGAACACCCTGTCACAGAACTTATTACAGGAGTAGACCTTGTGAAAGAGCAAATTAAAATAGCTGCGGGCGAGCAACTGCCTTTTAATCAGGATGACCTTCATATAAACGGTCATAGTCTGGAAGTAAGGGTTTATGCAGAGGATCCAAAAAACAACTTCTTACCAGACACAGGTTCACTTACCAAATACATACGACCACAAGGAGCCGGCATACGAGTAGATGACGGCTATGAGGAGGGACTGGATGTGTCTATTTTTTACGATCCAATGATCGCCAAACTGATAACCCATGGCAAAGACCGGAATGAGGCCATCGAGCGAATGAAGAGAGCTATTCAAGAGTATCAGATTATTGGGGTGGAGACTACGCTCCCGTTTTGCAGCTATGTGCTCAATCACGATCATTTTATTGACGGTACATTCACGACCAAATTCGTAGAAAGATACTTTGCACCCGAAGTGCTAGATCAAGTGCCAGACAAAGAATATGCTGAAATAGCTGCAATTATGGCTCATGAGCTTTTTTCAGAAAAAGGTATTCCCAAATCGAACAAAACCTCTTCTAATGGAAATAAGTGGAAGAGGAGGTTGAGCTGATAACATGGCTGAAATAAAACCATTAAGAGCGTGGAGATACAATAAGGACCTTCAAAAAGATCTGGGTTCTTTAGTCTCCCCCCTATTTGATGTTGTCTCCGAAAAACAGAGGAGGTATCTGTACGAAAATGAATACAATAGCATTCATATTTCTGTGCCTGATAATGAAAATACCTCATTGGCAGTCTCAAGAAAAGTCATCGAATGGAAAAGCAGAGGGATTCTGCGGCAGGATGCCCTGCCATCTATTTACGTTTATTATCAATATTTTACGTTGCCGGGGTCATCAAAAGAATTCATAAGAAAAGGATTTATTGCTAACCTTAAAGTCTATGATTGGGATGAGAACGTTGTTTTTAGGCACGAAAGCACGATGCCTTTTTCAGTAGAAAACAGGATAGACGTGCTTGATAAAACGCAGATGAATGCGAGTCCCACACACGGATTATTTGCCGACAGCTCATCCGAAATTGAATTCCACCTCGATAAGGCTATTGAATATCCTCTTTGTGAAACAGACGATTACCAGGGCGTTAGAGACGTATTTGGCGTTATTCAGGATGCCAAAATCATCAATCGCATCATTGAAATCATCAAGGATAAACAAATTATTCTGGCAGACGGTCATCACAGATATGAGGCTTCACTCCGATACAAGAAGAAGAAAGAGAAAGAAAACCCTGACCACAACGGCACAGAGGGGTATAATTATCATCTCATGTATTTTACGAATACGGAGTCCGATGATTTAAAAATTCTGCCAACGCATCGACTGCTTTCAGGGCTGGAGGGATTTAGCGAACAACATTTACTTAATAAAATAGAAAAATACTTTTTCATTCAGGCAACAGACGAAGCCACAAATATTAATGAAGTGATTCTCAGTAAGGAGTGGGCTTTTGGTTTACTCGTTGGCGAGAATGCGTATGAAATAAGACTTAAACCGGAATTAATTGATACCATAAGTTGGAATTTTCCGCAATATATCAAGCGGATCGATCTAACTGTTTTACACTATTTTATCATAGAAAAATGCGTGGGAATACTCGGAGAAAGTCAGAAAGGGAGTAAGAAAATCTCCTTTGAAAGGAACTTTGCCAAATGTCTCCAAAAAGTTACTTCAGGAGAAAGTCAGTGTGCGATCATCACAAAAGATATCGCCATTGATACCATAAAGAAAGTCTGTTACAGCGGCTATACACTGCCACAAAAAAGCACCTACTTTTATCCAAAAGTTATTTGCGGTTTTTTGTTTAGTTCCATCAAGGATGATGAGTTCAACTCCTCTTTCGATGAAGCTTTCAAATGAGCTAATACTAGGCTCCGCATCTCCCAGAAGAAAGCGATTACTTCGGGATGCAGGCTTTGAATTTCAGATCAGGGTTGTCCCTTTTTATGAAGTTTTCCCCAATGAAATGAATCCTGAAGATGTGGCAGAGCTCCTCGCAAAGGGGAAGAATGACAGACAGCGGAGAAGTATGACCACTCAGATCGTCCTGACGGCAGATACCGTTGTGATTCATGAAAAGAAGGTTTTGGGAAAACCGGACAGCCCCGAAGAGGCCATTCAAACGTTAAAATCACTTTCAAACGATACCCATGTGGTTGTTACGGGGGTTTGCATATCAGACCGTCAACAGTCAGTCTCCTTTTCTTCTAAGACCGAAGTAAAGTTCAGAAAACTTGCCGATGAGGAAATTGAATTTTATGTTTCCAATTTTCAACCGAAAGATAAGGCCGGCAGCTATGCGATTCAGGAATGGATAGGGCTGATTGGTGCGGAATGGATAAAAGGTGACTATTACAACGTCGTCGGCTTACCGATAGTCAAAGTCTATGAGACATTATTGAAGGAATTTCGATGATATTTTAGTGGAGGTACAGCAATCTTACTATTTGTGTTTTGTTATGCTTTCATGCTTTTTTCTTTCTCGTCCTCGTATTGGCTGATTTCAAAATCGCCTTTCCGATTCTTCGAGCATATTCAGGAGGCACAGCATTTCCAATCATTCTCGCCATCCCTTGAATGCTCTCTGAATAAAAATAATATCTTTTAGGAAAAGTCTGCAATGTCGCCCCCTCTCTAATTGAGATACCTCGATGTTCGTCCGGGTGAGCAAAGCGACCATTTGAGATGCTGAAAAATTTAGTAGTTATAGTCGGAGCCGGCTTTTCCCACGACATTCGACTGTAGTTGTCCTTAAAGCCGTCTTCTTTATATTTATATCTGCCTAATGCAACATCTGTTCTCCACCATAATGCGCTTCCACCGTTTTTTGGTGTTCCCTCTAATCTCTTTAAGTTTTTTTCACTCAGATTTGATGCCGAATGATTTCGCTTAGTTTTGTCTTTATGTCCTGCCGGGATCTTTTCAAACCCATTATACACGCCTAAAACATCTTTTACTGTAGGCTTCTTTCCCTTTTTAGGTTTAGGAAAAACATGGTTTTTATTTACACGAGAAGCAACCAAAGAAAAACGCTTTCTCGTTTGAGGCACTCCATAGTCGTTAAGATTAACAACTTTTTGTTTAACCTTATATCCTTTATTTTCTAAATCTTCTATATAGTCGGTTAATCCGCTTTCACTTTCATTTTGCCTTGAAGCTACGCTCGGTACATTTTCCACTACAAC
>JAPPDO010000165.1:2353-5712 GCA_028821635.1 Ekhidna sp. | reverse complement strand
GCTTCCGCTAATGGCGTATGTCTAACCGATGATTACGCCATACTTTCAGCCGGAAAAACTTATGGAGGAACCTTCGTCGTGAATAAAAACTCGATGACCGCAGCGGATGCCTACGCATATCCTAACGGGAAGTATGTGGTATCAACCGATATAAACGGAAAGGAATATCATGCTTCACTCGCAACCGGTGATCAGGCAACGCTCAAAGTAAAAGAGGTGGGAAGCAGCACGGGTTTAACAGACTACAGCATTGGTTCAATCACCCACCAAAATGTCGATGCTGCTTATCGGGGGAAATCTACCATGACCGTTTCAAATACGAATCCGAGAGAGGTTTACATAGCGATGGGAGAGGAGGGACTGAGGTCTTACGACATACTCACAGGCCGACAAATCAACGAATCGAAAGGGACGATGCTCTTAGCCGGTAACACCAACGGAGTAACGATGGATGAGGATTTTCTTTACATCGCTAACGGGGCAGACGGACTTGCCATATCGGAGTATCCGGAGAACGGCGTTATTGATCCGGTCTTTTTCTGGGACCTCCCCGAGCAGCCGGCTTCGGTCAATTTTGCTAAGGCGGGAGGAGATGATTACATATTCGTAGCGAAAGGATTAGGAGGCTTTCACATTCTTAAAAAAATGCCAAAGGCACCTTATGCTACCGTAACTACTTACGACGAGCAGGGCGTACCTGAAAATATCACGGAAGTGGATGTATGTCCTGAACTGCTGCCTACTTTATTCAGTAGTGCGTTGCCGGAAAGGAATAATGTGATGAGGAGTAATCCGGAGTATTTTGAGGTTGAAGCCAGAAACCTTGACATCGTGGAAGAGGGAGAGATTTCGGTCACATTCCTGCATGAGGGAGCGGGCTATAAAAATATCTTGGGATATTATACCTATCCTACCGCAAATCCACCGGCCTCTGTTGATGATCTGGAAAAGATTGTCATCTTCCCCAATGCCTCCGCTGAGCGATCAGGTGGCGGCTTAATACGAGGATACTCCGTTGAACTGCTTGGGACATTTGAAGCAGGAACTTCTATCGGCTTCTTCCTGATTTCCAACGGCTGGAAGGGTAAGATAACAGATGGTCTTTACTCACAGTACACGGATATTCCATTCAACAAGAGTGGGAGACAGCAAAGTCTGATCTTTCATGAAACGTCTTGTGAGGCGGTAGTCATTGCGTTTGAGGATATTACGGTTCCCAATGGGGATAATGATTTTAATGATGCCATCTTTCAGATCAATGCAACGCCTTCTTCAGCGATTGATGCGGCATCGTACATACAGCTTTAAAGATATTAAAAGTAAAGTTTAGTAGTAGTTTAGTAGTAGTTTGGATGGGCTCCCGTAGTGGGAGCCCTTTTTTTGTTTGTAATCTACTAGATAGGGGAAGGCGTTTTTAGGTGGGGGAGGGGAGAATCGGGTTGTGCAGACGGAACACAGACTTTTGGATTTGAGGGGGTGGGTGGTGGATGAGTGGTGTGCGGGCTCCTTGCTGAAGTATTAAAATTGTTTATATTTGCATACTATAATTGGCATTTGAATAATTAGTGAATGGCACAAACTGACTTATTTGGTATTCAGGTAGAATCAAAAAATGGCAAGATACTTTCTGGTTACAGGATATATGATGCAGAACAGAAAAGAAGGACAGTAAGAAATGACCTGCCAAGTTTGTATCCCGATTTACCTGTACAAAAATATGATGTTATTTATGCCGATCCGCCGTGGGATTACGGCGGGAAAATGCAATTTGATAAGAGTGGCAAAAAAGAGATAAATAAGAATTGGGGAAAGAATATTTTCATAAGTGCAGCCAATTTTCAATACCCAACTCTTAATCTTAAAGAAATGAGAAAAATTCCGATTCAAGAGGTTGCTAATGATGACTGCTTACTTTTCATGTGGGTCACTAATCCTCATTTAGCACAAGGAATTGAGTTAGGGCAGGCTTGGGGCTTTGAGTATAAAACGGTGGCTTTTGTTTGGGATAAGATGGTTCACAATCCGGGACAGTACACCATGTCATATTGTGAATTGTGTCTGGTATTTAAAAGAGGTCGAATCCCTAAACCTAGAGGTGCCAGAAATATAAAACAACTTGTTCGAGTGCCTAGAGGTAAACACAGTGAAAAACCTTTAGAAGTATTGCAAGGAATACAGAAGATGTTTCCAACTCAAAAAAAGATCGAACTATTCGCCAGACATAATCCTGAGCACTGGGATGTATGGGGATTAGATGTTCAAGAGGTTTGGGAAGAGCAAGCTCCGTATCATATTAGTAATGGCTGAATATATTCTTCAAAATGACTAATTAGAGGTTCAGGATTAGATGTATCGCGCCAGAAGAAAAAATGGCCTTTTAGGTCACCATACCAGCATGTAATCTCACGTACTCGACACGGGTCTCGAGTTATGTCACCTTGAAAAACAGTCCAAAATGGCAAAATATCATCTCCTAAATTCCCATATTGCCTCAAAATCTTTTGTAGGCCCGGAGTAAAAAATTTACATGATCTTTCATGTGCATTTCCACGTCCATCAGATCTTTTGCCACCCTCAACCCAACCGTCCTGCCGTTTCACTTCAATATAAACAGTCTTTTTATTTTTCGTATTGCCTATTGCATAATCCGGAAATACACCGTGTTTTGTTATTGGCTTGGGAGGCGTATAGATTTCATTTAAGGTTTGAGTGTCAAGGGGAAAGTCAACATAAATTGTATTAAATTCTTTAGGTCGGGGACGTACTATATATTCTGTGTCCTGAAAGACAACTTGGAATGTTTCCAAGAAACTGCTTTCAGCTTTTGATGCATCCTCTCCGCTATAATCTTGCCATTTTTTTCTTAATCTATTAGCGTCACTTCCCATGTGTCTCAGTTAATAGATCTCTAATATCTACATCTAAAGCATTAGCAATTTTTTCAATATTTAAAAGGGTGATATTTTTCTCTGCACGTTCAATCATACCGATATATGTGCGATGAAGATCTGCCTGATAGGCTAACTCTTCTTGAGAAATATTATGCGCTTTCCTAAGTTTTCTGACGTTTTCTCCAAACTTTTTTAATATATCAGAATCTGAAATCACTGCTAATTTTAGTATGCACAAAGCTATGTTTAGCATTAAGTATATGCTACATACTATAGTTAGCATATAGGGCGTTGGCTTTGCACCACCTGACAGAATTATGTACTGTAACATGGCTGGCGATACTTGGTTTTGGTTAGGTTTTTTTTTGCTTTTTTAGAAAGGGATAGAAGCTATTTTACTATTTATAACTAGTTTTCACATCATTTTAACTACGATTAAAGTCGGGTAGGCGCATGGCAAAATGATGG
>JAPPDO010000165.1:0-2343 GCA_028821635.1 Ekhidna sp. | reverse complement strand
TGATGGGAAGTGTACTAGCCTTTGATAAAAATAAACAATGAAATGAATCATGAAGAATGTTAAAAATCATATAAAAATATTATCCGCTCTTTCTATTGCTGCGTCTGATACAAGGAGAGACACATTCAATTCAGTAGTTATTCTAACTCTCAAAGAAATAAATTCTTGTGAGCGAAAGGAATTGTCAGGCTATATCAACGAAGTATTTGGTTTTGAGCCATACAAACCGGAACTGGATGAGACTGTAAATTTACTTGTAAGAGAAAGAAGGGTAATTGAAAAGAAAAATATAATTTCTTTATCAAAGAAAGAGACAGACGCTATCAATTCACAGAATATAGAAATAAGAGATAGTGAAAAGAGACGCTACCAAAATTTCAAGAATTTTATCCAGGATGATCTTAGCTATGAATTAGTAAATAATAAAATAAAATTGCTTTGGGATTCCTTTCTAAAGTATTTGTACAACTCTTTTTATGAGTATGGAAAAGACGCTATCAATACATTGCATCCGCACATTAAAAGTAGAGATGGAACCAACCTTTATGACAATGTTCTTTCAAATACAATCAAGGATATAGAAGATAAGTGGCTTAAAGATTTATTGAAACAGACAGTTGAACGATTTCCAGATTTTGCTTCTAAAGAAGACCTGAATTTCTTAGACGACTTAGCACAGAAAACGATTTCATTTTTATCGCTCGGTTTCCAAGCTGATATAGCTCAAGATACAATTAAACATGATATTATTGATTGGATACTGTACCTTGATACGAATGTTTTATACTCACTCTTAGACTTACATACTCATCCAGAGAGTGATGCCTGCAAGGCTCTTATTCGGCTTATTATTGAAAACAAACAGCATATCAAGGTCAAATTACGTTACTCGGATATAACTTACAAAGAATTAAGGAAAAAGAGGGCTGATTTTGATCTTCTTGATGATAAGTTGACTGATAGTTCAATTAAAGCATTATTGAGAAGTCAAAATCTGGATGGATTCTCTCAAAAATTCTATGAAAGGCTTTTGAAAAACCGTGAAGGTACCATCCATCCTTCTGATGTAATTAAACTTTCACAAGCAACACTTAAACATAAAACCATTGAGATCGCTCGAAATGCCAAAAGAATTGAGCAGTTAGGTGAAGACTACATAAACGCAAAAGTTCAAGAATTATATGAGTTTATCAGGATAAAAAATGAAATAAAAAAAGACTTCTGCGATACTAAAAAAATCCCTTTTCACCACGTTGATAAAAGTGAGAAGCAGTCAATACATGATATCACTTTGCGTGAATTAATACTGGAAAGCCGCCATAATGAAGTAAAATGCAAGGAATTAACGCTTAATTCTGTCAAGTATTTTTGTGTGACTTTAGATGATATATTAATCCAATTTGATAAATCCAAATTAAAGGACCATAATGACATCAATAGCTTTCCTGTTTTTTTCAAGCCTTCTTTCTTGCTTAACAAGCTCGTAAGAGTTCTGCCGATCCAAACAGAAGATTACAAGAAGGCTTTTATAAAGGCTATTACGGCAAAAGGATTTCATAAAGAGTCTTCCAAATCAAGAGATGTTATTAAAATTGTTAATTATTTAAAGTCTCAAGGAATTGATGATGAGCGAGTAGTTTATAACATTATTTCAAAAGACATTTTCCTTGATCAATATCATAAAGAATCCAAAAAAGAAGATTTCAACCAAGCAGAGTTCATAGAATCTGAGCTTAACAGAGAATTTAAAAATTATCAAAATGACCTCACAAAGACAAAAAAAGAGTTAGCTTCTGCTACTAGAAAAGTAACTTCTACCATTGAAGAAAATCAAAAACTAGAAAATAAGAAGTCAATTTTAGAATCAGACGTTCAATTGTATGAAAAAGAGCTTAACAAACTAAATAAAAGAGTTAAAAACTTAGAAAAAAGTACGCCAAGTAATCAAGAGAAAATAAATTTTGAAGCGGGGGAAGCAAAAGCTGAAGTTGAACAGGAAAAGGATAAGTCAGGGATTCTTAAAAAGAAATTGAAACTTGAAATTGAGAATCAAATTGAAAAAGAAAAAGATGAGAGTATCAAATCCTGGCAAAGAAAAATCTGGTGGAATTTATTTTGGGTTATTCCAATTGCTTTATTAGCATTATTCTTTGCGATTCCATCTGATTATAATTGTGCTATTGAACAATCTAATCGATTTAAAATTGCTGGTATATTAATAGCTCCTATCTTTTTTATTTTTCTTTATTTAATAAAAAATAGGTATTGGAATGAAGGAAACATTAAAGCCAGAAAAGATAATCATAAAGTTTCCGAAAAGCTAATAAATAAGCTTAGGGAACT
>JAPPDO010000190.1 GCA_028821635.1 Ekhidna sp. | reverse complement strand
GCTGCAAGTATAAAACAATTAGTTAAAGATGCAAAATTTTTTTCGATTTTTTTTACTTTTTTCTCCGGGTGTGATTTGTCTTGAACAGGATTTATTTGATTTTTAGGATTGCTATGATTTTGTTTTGTTCGCATCATGTCTTCGCTGACCAAACCAATAACGATTTAAACCCAAAGGACACGGAGAAGGCACCAAGGGCACGGAGAAGAGGTGTAGTTTGTGACCACTACTCGTCTTGAACAGGATTTATTTGATTGTTAGGATTGCTATGATTTTATTTTTGTTCGTATCATATCTTCACTGAGCAAACCAATAACGATTTAAACCCAAAGGGCACACAAAGGACACGGAGAAGCCACGGAGAACACGGAGCAAGGACGGGAAAGCGGGCTTATGAAGCGTGGTGGGCGACTCATGTGGCAAGGATTTTATTATCATCCAACTGGCACCCATCAGCCAATAACACTTAATGATGAGAAATTTATCAATCATTATTTGAACCTTGCGAAGAACAATTTATTTTTAATTGTTACTAAAGCATGATTTATGCGGAGTTGCAACTGATAAATTTGCTATTGAATTTCCAACAAATTCATGATGGAAAAGTCATAATATTAGATTTATCAACTGGACGGTCAAATTTTATACAATCAAAAATTTGGTTAAAAAGTATTGCATTTAACTTAGGTTTTGTCTTTTGAAAAATAGATTGCAAACATTAACTCTTATTTTTTGTATTTCGTGTATTTCAACGAAGGTTACACTATATACAGGTAATCCAAAACTGTTGGTTACGGATAGGATTGTGTTGATGCCAATATCGAAAACAGATGAGGAGAGATCAATAGAACTATTTGAATGGACAAAAACGTATTTGCAAACAGGGCAAAACGAAATATTCTATTTAAAAGATATTGAATACGATTTAATCAATAAGGGTATAAGTAAGAAACTCATGACTGAACCAAAATTTTCGGATTCACTAGCTTTTCTTTTACACAAACACCTGAATATAGATTATCTACTTTTTATTACAGTAAATAGTTTAAAAGACGGAGACTCTGGTTATTATTTTGAAAATGAACTTATATCTTTAAGTCAGGAGAAAAATACAAGCATAGCTAATATTACTTTCTTACTTGTACCATCAGGAATTAATAGAACAAGTCATAAATTTAATATAACGACGAAAATTGCACCATTGACAAAAGAAACAAAATCAGGTGGAGAACAACGGATTAATTGGTCAAATGAATCCATGGCTCTTTCAAAAGCATTTATGAAAGGAATTAAGAAAATAAAAAAGAACATGATTAATAACGAGATATAAAATCTGACAAGAGGTAAGTAGCAAGCTCGAGGATACTCCTCTCTGGGTGTAGTTTGTAATCCGGCGTGGAACGTCCGGCGTGAAACGTCCGGCCAGGATGGCTACACCTTTACATCTCCTTGCCGAAAAAGCAACGAAATATATTAGCGTAGATGCAATCTACGCTTAGGCTAGGGGGTACGAAGAAGCCACGGAGAACACGGAGAGCGTATTTGCAACTTTCTAAGCCCATCTGCGAGAAAAAAAATGCACACTTTCACTTTTTAAGAGCATACTTTCACTTCCCGAGCGCGTACTTTGACTCTTAATATTATGTTTATCAATTTGCCAGATGGTATTGCGATGGTCGCTTTTAAACAAATTAATACATTTGTTCCGGCTTAAAGCCTAATAAATTATCAACCAAATGGCCAAGCAGCGAAGCGTAGGGAAAAGACATTTAGTAGAGGTAGCGTGGGAGGTTTGTAATCAGGTAGGTGGTATTTATACCGTTATCAGGTCTAAAGTACCTGAAGCAAAAAGCCATTGGGGCAGGGATTACACACTTTTAGGTCCTTTTCTGGACGAGAACACCGTCACGGATGTTGAATTGCTTCCTCCGGATAGTTCGCTTGCCGGCAAAGCCGTAAAGCGTATGCAGGAGATGGGTTATACTGTTCATTTTGGTACCTGGCTTGTTTCAGGCCGTCCAACCGTGGTGCTTCTCGATATTCACTCGGTAATGCACAAATTGGGTGATATCAAGTATTTTTACTATCAGCATCATCACATTCCATTTCACAACCATGATTATTTAGTAGATCAGGTGGTAGCTTTTGGGTATCTGGTGAAAATCTTCATTTCGGAAGTCACCAAGATCGCACTGGCTCAGGATATCTCCATTCTTGCTCACTTTCATGAGTGGATGGCAGGGACAGCGATTCCCGACCTGAGAAGAGAACAAGTGCCTGCAAGGTTGGTTTTCACTACGCATGCTACTATTCTGGGTAGGTACTTGGCGATGAATGATGCTGCGTTTTATGAACATCTCCCATTTCTTGATTGGGAAAGGGAAGCTCGGCATTTTAATATTAATACTGTATCCGGTTTAGAGAGAGCTTGTGTTCATGGATCACATGTTTTCACCACTGTCAGCCAGGTAACGGGAAGGGAATGTCTGCATCTTTTGGGAAGAAGTCCTGATCATATTTTACCCAATGGGCTTAATGTAGAGCGATATAGCGTACTTCATGAAGTGCAGAATGTACATCAAAGCTTCAAGCTAATGATCCAGCGTTTTGTCATGGGGCATTTCTTTCAGTCCTATGCGTTCGATCTGGATAAAACGCTTTTCTTTTTTACTTCAAGCCGCTATGAGTATCAAAATAAGGGCTATGATATGACACTTGAGGCTTTGGCACGATTAAACTGGCGACTAAAGCAAGAGCATGCGAAAGAGACCGTGATCATGTTCATTATCACAAAAAGGCCCATTCATTCAGTAAATCCCAATGTGTTAAACTCAAGGGCCATGATGGAAGAGGTGGAAAGAAATTGTGATTCGATTGTTCAACAGCTTAAAGAACGTCTTTTTCTTCATGCTGCAACGAATGAACAGGATCATAGAGTTCCGCAATTAAACGATTTTGTGGATGATTACTGGAGATTAAGATATCGCAGGACGATACGTTCTTGGAAATCGGGCGGTCTTCCGGGCATCGTTACACATAACATGTATGATGATTCATCGGATGATGTTTTGAATTATTTGAGAAATGCTAATCTGCTCAATCATAAGGAAGATCGAGTGAAATTTGTTTATCATCCGGACTTTATTTCTTCATCTAATCCGCTTTTTAGGATGGACTATGGAGATTTTGTGAGAGGATGTCATTTGGGAATTTTTCCGAGTAATTATGAGCCGTGGGGATACACCCCTCTTGAATGTTTAGTGAGAGGGGTTGCTACTGTGACCTCAGATTTAGCAGGTTTTGGAGATTATTCTAAGACCATTGATTCCGCTGATGAGGATCATGGATTGTTTGTAGTGGAGAGAAGCCAAAAGGATTACAATACTGCGACAGATGATTTAGCAAACATTCTTTACCGGATAATTAAGACCTCAAGGAAAGAAAGAATAGAGATGAGATACAAATGTGAAGACTTGTCAGAGCTATTTGATTGGAGCTACCTGTACAAGGAGTACATGAAATCGTATGACAAAGCAATGAAGCAATTGAGTATCGCTACTTGATATGACTTTAAATTGTCCGGCTCTACTGCGCTTGTCCTCATTTAGTCTGATGGCACTAAAAGCAATAAAGGTAAGCTATCCCTCAAATGCTATCTCGAGGAAAATTCATCGTTAAAAATAAACAGGGACACTACAAACTGAAACTTTCAGAAAGTGTACCGAGACGGGCGAGACGCAGATTAGATTGCAAATAGCACATTGACGGGTGTTGCTTAACAACTATTCTGTTATGGGGTTTTTATCAGCTCGTTCTACTGAATCTTCAGTTCCGACTTTTTGCTTTTCCTGACCGAAAGAACTCTATTTTCCGAATCAATCTCTAGCAGCAGATTTTGTTGAAATAATTATTTCCCTTTCACTTCTAAACTTACTGTAGTATTACAGAAATCCGCTCCTTTATACGTTTGATAGGTAGGGTTTTGTTTTTCATTTATCTTATAAGGACTGCGTGCTATGAAAGCAAACTCAAGGTTCTTGTCGCATGATAAAGTTCCTGTGAATCTAGGCAGAGTTAAGACATAAATTTTAACACCGGGATTATTTGGGCTTTTAATTGGCCCTCCTATACCACTACTAAAATCAGATACATCTAAGTTGCTGCTTTCGTTATACAGAAGGTATAATTGTTTTTTATTCCCGTCGCTGTCTTTACCTGAAACATAGGTTTGGTCACTAGTAAAGATAAATTGCCAACTATTATTAGAGTTATTAGAGATTGAAGTAATATTCCCTGATGTAATGTACTCTCCAAGACAGGATTCCGGCAAACTTCCTTCACATTGTGCACATCCGCCACCTATCGTTGGCTTTTCTTGCGGTACTGAAAGAACAAGCCATTTTTCATTATATTTCAAAGCTATGAACTCAGTATGACATCTTTCTACATTTTCCACCTCAATAAATGTCTTATCACAGGTGTCATCAAGACAAGCTGTTAATTGATTGTCCACAGAAAAAGTAACAGTATCTCCGGATGCAAACGAAAGGCTACACTGCTCATTAAGTCCTAATTCCATGTTTTGTTTACATGGACGAACACTACTATTTTGCTCTACCACCGTAAAGTCATTGGCAGAGGTCGCCGTTTTTTCATTGACGGTAACGCTTATTTTCCCTGTTTCCACGCCTTGCGGTACAGTTACAGTCAGGGAATTAGAAAAAGCACTGGTAACAACGGCTTTTTTATTATCATAGAATATCACCGTATTTCCCGCAATTGTAGGGTTGAAACTCGTGCCTGTGATAGTTACGGAGGCTCCAACGTTCCCACTGCTTGGCGTAAATGAAGTAATGGCAAGATCAGGAACTTCTACCGTAAAATCATTGGCAGAGGTCGCCGTTTTTCCATTGACAGTAACACTTATTTTTCCCGTTTCCGCACCCTGCGGCACTGTTACCGTAAGTGATTCCGTAGAAGCATTTGTTATAGTTACCTCGCTTTCGTTACCAAATACGACGGTATTGTCATCAGGTTCGTTGCTAAAGTTTGTGCCATTAATAGTTACGGACGACCCAACGGTGCCACTTTCAGGCACGAAAGATGTAATGGTAGGAGGGGGTATCTCCGCAGGAGGAGGAGTTTCATTCTCCCTCTCTTCATTACAAGACCATATAATAAATGCCAAAACTGAGAAAGACATTAAATATGTAGATAATTTCTTCATGCTAGAGTTAATACGCTGATACATAAAAGTGCTATTTAAGGATTAATGTTCAGTAAAATTAAGTCAATTATTAAAATCGTGGACAAATTTATAGATTTTTGTGTTAAAATAATAAAATATTAAAGCCATTTTTTATCTTTTGTCATATAAGAAATGTAACTGACTAAAGCACTCAATGGTTCACCTCTTCTGTAATGAGTAGTAAATGCTATATCAGAAATATGTGTTTTTAAGCCCCGTCCTAACCTAGAACTAACCTCTGATACTCTTCAAACACAGGTATAATTGAGAATGCTCCTTTTATATTTTCTGTGTTTAACGCATTTACATATAACTGTTAAATATCCGGCGTGTTCCTTGTATTTACTTTGCTGGGCATCACTAAAACGCAGTGAATTTTTGAGAAAAAGTGATGCACACAGAAACCTCTTTAAACTTCCTTTCCCCCTACTCCCTCACAAACTTCAGCAAACGCCCGTCCGGTA
>JAPPDO010000054.1 GCA_028821635.1 Ekhidna sp. | reverse complement strand
TAGTGCTCCGCTTTTCTCAGGTGCCTCCACCACAATCGTTGCATCGGTCATCCCCGCAATAATTCGATTTCTGGCCGGAAATAAGTGTCGATCAGGCTTTGTATCCGGAATACTTTCAGTTAGAATTGCACCCGTGCTTTGAATCTCTTCTGCATATTTCTTGTGAGCGGCAGGATAAATTCGGTTGAGTCCACCGGCAAGAACTGCCAGCGTCGGCATCTTATGGTTCATGCAGGCTTTATGGGCTTGAATATCAACTCCATAGGCAAAACCACTAACAATGGTTACATCCAGGCTTTTAAGGTCTGCAATTATTTTTTCTGTAAGCCCTTTCCCATAGTCAGTTGCTTTTCTGGTTCCTACTATCGAAATGCACTTGGAGGGGTTTAAATTTCCGGAACCTTTTACATAAAGAAGATTAGGCGAATCGGGGGTATTTTTAAGCCTTTCCGGGTATTCCTTATCTGTATAATGAAGAATCCCGGCTTTCATTCCCTCTACTTTCGAGATAATTTTCTCAGCCTCATCCAGTGATTTACTGCTTACTATGACCTCTGCAAGTTTTTCGCCTACGCCCGGGATTTTTAATAGTTTACTTTTTGGTGCACTCAATACGCTTTGGGCTGACCCGCAATAGCTTATGAGTTGTTTTATCCCGTGATTTCCAATCCCCGGAATAAGATCTAATGCGACTTGTGAGGCGAGTTCCGACATCACTGACTAAAGTTGTTGACGGATTTTCACTAGGAATCTTCGTAGAGATTTTAATTTTTCGATGGCTTCCATTTGATTGGAGTTGTCTGTGCCTCCATTTGCTATGTAATCGCGGGCACCTTGCAAAGTGTAGCCCTTTTCTTTAACCAAATGATAGATGAACTTGACATTTTGGAGGTCTTCCCTAGTGAATTGACGATTACCTTTTCTATTTTTTTTGGGTTTGATGTTATCAAACTCACTTTCCCAAAAACGAATGAGCGATGTAGCTACGTTCAACTCGTCAGCTACCTCACCAATGGTGTAATACTTCTTCTCAATCTCTTTTTCTTTATAGGGCACTTGGCAGGAGATATTTACTTTTCCAGATATTGAATGCTTCCGTTATCATCTATGAAAATAGGATTTTCTGGGAAGTCTCCCAAAGATAATTGTTGAATCGTTTTTAGTGAAGAAAAATTTGGATCAATGCCGGGACCTAAATTATAATGCTGTCTGAATGAGTGAATTTGCCCTGAAAGGAATTTACCATTTGTATCGGTTCTCAATTCCAAAATTGGGGCTTCCCCTGCGTATCCTTCAAGATTAAAACGTCCATAAGTCAGGAAATTGCCCAAACTGTAGGCAATCATCTTATTTTGATAAACCTCAATCGCTCTAACAACATGGGGGCCGTGTCCAAAGACAACATCTGCACCCAGGTCAATCATCAAGTGAGCAAGCTCAAAAACGTCACCTCTGTCCTCGCCGTAGTAATACTCTTTTTTGCGTGTGACATGCCGATGTTCTGATCCTTCGGCACCTGCATGAAAACTGGCAATGACAATATCGGAAAGTGAATCAAGATGCTGAATAATACTTTTAATATTTTCTGTTTGATGAATACTAGCAGTCCCCTTGTTGGGAGCAAATGCACAAAAACCGACTTTAAGATAACCGATATTTTTGATAGTAAAAGGTTGCTCTATGGAACCGGCATGACCTATTTTTAATGAATCCAGTACTTTCTGCGTGCTAATCCTCCCGGTCTTTCCAAAATCATTAGCATGGTTATTTGCAATACTCATCAGGTCAAACTCGCAGTCAATGAAGTTCTTGGCAAGGTACTCCGGAGTTCGGAAGAGATAGCAAAGTTTCGGATTATTGCATTTTTTTTGTTGCCCTCCTTCGTTCAGGATTACCCCTTCTAAGTTACCGAAAGTAATGTCCGCACTGCGTAGAATGGGGGCGACCTCTTTCCACAAGTATCTACCCGTGTCGGAAGGCAGATAACTTTCATTTGGAAAATTTGTGCCCATCATGATGTCGCCGACACCCATGATTATGACCGTATCCGGTAGCGATCCCGAAATCTGAATCTCAACTTCTTCACTAAGGCCGGGCAATGTATCAACTTGTTGAGTAATAGGAGAAACACGATCTTTTAGTTGAACTTGCAGGGTATCTGTTTTAAAAACGGAGGAGGAGTTAGTTGTTAAAGTCCGCTTAGTCTTACAGGAGTAAGTAAAAAAAACGAGTGTGAGCATAAACCTCTGCGCAAATACTCCAACATAAAACTGTTTACGGCTGTTAGCAGAAAATTCCACTGAATGATTTAATTGATGATAAACGGAGATACTGGAGATCTAAAGTTATTCACGAAACTCATATACGACATTAAAATCCTCTAGTTCGGGTTCCTGTTCAATATAAGTTTGAGGTAAGACGAATATTTAGCCTATTCACTCATCATCTTTCATGTCCGGCAAATTAAACATGCTGGTAAAAAAGTCTTTGAACTGCACCCCTCTTTCTAACCGATGCCTGCTGAGCATACTGTATTCTGCCAATCCAAATAATGCAAACTCCATCAGGAAGTATTTAAACCCCTTATCCGCAGGCTTTTGAAACCTGTCTACAAGCTTTTCAAGGCCCGGGATTTTCTTTAATTCTTTTTGATATTCCCTTTCGGAGGCATTGAATAAGATGTCTACCCTATTTCCTCTTTCAAACCATTCTTTGATCGTTGAGTAAAGCCGCTCTCCTTCTTTCTTTCGCTCCTTTTCTGGGTTAGGGAAATAATGGATGAATTGAGACCGAATGGCTTTACCAACCAGATTATTAGCCACAATGCCGGGGCCCTCCTGCTCCCCTTCATACACCAACTCTACCTTTCCGGTAATGGATGGAATCACGCCTATGAAGTCGGAAACCCTGACATTGGTCTGCGTATCGTTGCTCATCAGCATCCTTCGTTCGCAGGCACTCACTAAGTTCTCATACGCCGAGATTGTCAGCCTCGCACTTACTCCGCTTTTCGCATCTACATATTCGCTGTCTCTGGCTTCCACTGCAATTTGCTCAATGAGGTCTTTTGCCAGATCATACACCTCAACCGTTTCTTTTTGTGATGCTGCGAGTTGGGCCTCCTGTTCAGTAATCTTCTTCCCTATTTCAATTGATGTGGGATAATGTGTAATAATCTGACTGCCGATTCGATCTTTAAGAGGGGTAACAATGGAACCTCTGTTCGTGTAATCTTCCGGGTTTGCAGTAAAAACAAACTGCACATCCAGAGGCATCCTCAACTTAAATCCTCTGATCTGAATATCACCCTCTTGTAGTATATTAAAAAGAGCTACCTGAATCCTGGCCTGTAGGTCGGGGAGTTCATTAATGACAAAAATCCCACGGTGGGACCTAGGTACCAATCCAAAATGGATAACCCGCTCATCTGAGTAAGGCAGCTTCAGGCGGGCCGCTTTGATGGGGTCTACGTCACCGATCAGGTCTGCGATCGTCACGTCCGGAGTAGCTAGTTTCTCTGTGTAGCGCTCATCTTGATGCATCCATGAAATGGGAGTTTGACCACCGTGTTCATTTATCTGATCCCGGGCAAATTTTGAGATGGGGGCTAACGGATTATCGTTGAGAGGCGCATCCTTGATCGTGGGGATATATTCATCTAACAGCTCCGTCATCATTCTCGCCATACGCGTCTTTGCCTGCCCTCTAAGTCCCAAAAAATTGATATTATGCCGAGACAAGATGGCTCTCTCTATCTCCGGAATTACCGTATCTTCATACCCCCAGATACTTTCAAATATGTTCTTACCCTCTTTTTTAAACTTGATAAGGTTATCGCGAAGTTCTTGTTTGATGGATTTAGGGATGTAGCCGATAGATTTTAGTTCTCCCAGCGTGCTGATCTTCAATTTTTGATCGGCGGATAATTCGTTATATTGCATTAGAGATTTTTTCTTCTATTTCTTTTGTAATCTTCAAAAACCAGGTTTCCTAACCCTTGCAGGCTGCTGTAGTACGCATTACCGCCATTCACTTCTGTGAACTCCCTTACAAATTGCTGGAGGTAGGGATCAGAAGCTATCATGAAGGTGGTGATAGGTATACTGATTCTACGGCATTTGGCTGCCAAATTCAATGTTTTGTTCAGAATTTTTGGGTCCAGCCCGAAGCTGTTTTTATAGTATTTGATCCCCTCTTTGAGGCACGTTGGCTTACCGTCGGTAATCATAAATATCTGCTTGTTTTTATTCTTCCTCCTTCGCAGCAGGTCCATGGCTAATTCAAGCCCGGCGACTGTATTCGTGTGATAGGGGCCAACATTTAGATAAGGAAGGTCTTTAACTTCAATCTGCCATGAGTCATTTCCAAAAACAATAACATCAAAGGTGTCTTTCGGATATTTTCTTTTAACCAGTTCTGCCAACGCCATAGCCACCTTCTTGGCAGGAGTTATTCGGTCTTCCCCGTAGAGGATCATAGAATGACTAACGTCGATCATCAGCACGGTTGAAGTTTGTGTTTTAAATTCCCTCTCCCGAATTTCAAGATCATTTTCGGTGAGATACAAATCTTCAAGTCCATGATTTATTTGGGCGTTCCTAAGGCTTTCAGTCATTTCGATTTGTTCCAGTGAATCCCCAAATTGAAACTCACGATAGTCTGAAGTGATCTCATCGCCTAATCCGGTAAAATCGGTTCTGTGGTTTCCTTTTCCCGACTTTTTTAGCTTGCCAAAAATTTCTTCCAGCGCACTCTTTCTGATCTCCCCCTCACTTTTGGCAGTAATCCTTAGCTCGCCTTTTTCATTCTTATCATCAATATATCCTTTGTTTTTAAGGTCATCTATGAAATCACCGATCCCGTAGTTCGGCGTAGAAACATTGTGCTGTTTATCAAGATTTGTCAGCCAACTCAAGGTTTCATTTACATCGCCGGATGTGATGACCATTAATTGGAGAAAGATATTGAGAAGATTATCAAAAGTGCTTTGCGTCAGTCCCTTCTTCGGTATAAATTGTGTAAACCTATGTCCTATCATAGCTTAATATTAAACTAAAAAAGCAAAGGAATGATTTCAATTAACAGCAGATAGTGAAATCACTTCCGATCAATAAATCGATAAAGGTAAATATTACTCCTCCTTCTCACATAGATAGCCTCATGTTAGTTCGTTTAGTTCGTTACTATATCAATGACACCTTATGAAAGCGATAAAAGTTGTGAAGAATATAAAATTTTTACCTGTTTGAATGTAAAGATGAAAAGAACTTCATGATTCTTCGGTTCTTGCTTCATATCGGATTTGGGTTAAAATCAAAAAAATATACTAACTTGTAGATTCATTAACAGTAATCGTAATGCTTGGACATCAACCTATATTCGCAACACTCGTTACCGGCATTTTTCGTGGGATGAGAAATTTCCTGTATAAAATGATCTTGGAGCCTAAATCTCACGAAGAAAGAAAAAAGAAAAAAGCCAAAGAGAAGAAGATTTAACTCTTTTTAGGCATTGTTCTGAATATCAAATCCCAAAGAGGGGATGATACTCCGAAGGCCCGATGTGGCTGCTTGTAATGGTGTATCCCGTGATGCACCCAAAGCGTTCTCCAGAAATTTTTGGGTGGCTGAAAGGCATGTACCATGTAGTGCACCCACAGATATGAAGCATATCCAATCAAAAAACCGGGAAGGAACCCAAAAACCAGATTCCCCA
>JAPPDO010000037.1 GCA_028821635.1 Ekhidna sp. | reverse complement strand
AGACGATGCGGCGGAGGTTGTCATCTTCCCCAACCCTTCGGGCCGCTATCTGGAGGTGCGGTCTGTTTTCGAGGGCACATTCCAACTACTGAGCCTCAGCGGGAGACCGATTTTGGAAAGCCCCACCAACACAAGAGTAGACATCACCTCCCTGCGAGGCGGCCTGTATCTGGTGCAGCTACCGGACGGACGTTTGCTGAAGTTTGTGAGGGAGTAGGGGAAACTGATTAAAAAAAAGAGGCCGTATCAAATTGAACGGCCTCTCCTTTTTTCCATCTAAGGCTTTTTTAATTATTGACCGCAGTATTTACTTCATCAGTAAAGTTTGCAAATTCAAGGTCGTTAATTATCTTCTCTTTTAAAGCGGGTTCAGCATCTACTGCTTTGATGAGATTTTCACGTACCTGCTCGTTAATGCTTTGTCTCGCAGCAGATACGGCTTGCAGGTAGTAGGATTCCTTTGTTTCAGTTTTGGCAAATTCCCTGTCAGCCTCTATGTATTCTCTACTGAGCAAATAAGCCAATCCTTTATCTACATTAACACTTTCTGATTCATCCGCTGAAGCAAAAGATGCTTTAGCCAGTTCATATTCGCCCATTCTCACTTCAAGTGCCCCTCGCATGGCTGCTGTTTTGGCAGCGACATCATTGCTTCCGTTCACCTCTTTTACTAGCGCATAGGCTTCTTCATAGCTGCCTTGAAGTACACGAAGTGCAACCATGTTGGCTTTCACGATGGCATCATCGTTTTTGTTCATGGCTATTTCTAACTGGGTGGCGGCACCGTCTAATTTAGAATCATCACCTTTCATTGCCATTTCCAAATGAACTGCTGCCAAGTTATTATGAGCTTCCCATTTGCCAGTAGCATCTGCGGCAGCTTTGTAAATTGCTGCTTTCTCTTCAAGAGAGGGAGTGAGTGTTGCACTGAACATTAATTCTTCAGTAGTTAGCGTATTTGCTTCAGCCTCTCCGTTAGTGATAGCTTTGGCTAAAATTGAAATTTCGGGATTTGTCTTCTTAGGCTTCACAGTAAGTACTTCTGTCTGAGCCGTTCTCAAGCTGGGATAAACGTCATTGAACACTTTTTTGTAAGTAGAAAGTTTTTTCATTTCTTTCTCCATGTCAAAAAATGATCCTGTACCATTGATAATTCTGATGTACTCAGCTTTTTCTTCTTCCGAGATTCCTTCGTATGAAGCAAGGGCGGCTTTGAAAGCTGACCAATCTTGCACAATAGGCTTCAGCGTGAAATCAATTAAATCTGCTGTTTCTTTGTAATCGTACCGATCCATTCTACTTCTATAAAACTTCTCAATCGTTGAAGCTCTATCATTTGAAAGATTGCTGTTGATTGTTTCTGTTCCCTCCGGAGAGTGGGTACCGGTAATTGTAACTGTTCTTGTTACATTCTTTTCCGCAATGAAAGCATCTAATTCTTCACGTCTTGAACTGTTTGTTGTCCCGTCGTATGATAGTGAAGTTCTTAAGTTAGACCTTCCCTTATCAAAGTAAAAATCGACGTTGGTAGCAATCAACTCTTCTTGATCATTATAACCATGGTCTGCGTAAGAAGTCATGGCTACGTCTTGTACCCACGTAGAAGTGAGAATTAATCCCTGTGCTACTGCCAGCCTTTCGGTGGACTTTGACTTTCCACTTCTTGTATCAGCGGCTACTCCTTGGATGTAGAGTGTTCCCGGATTCATCTCCTCCTGATATGGAAAAGTGAAGTTTTCTACTTTCCTAGAAGTAGTTGAAGCACTATTAGGATAATCTGATGCAACAAATTCTACAGATCCGACCTTTACCTCCTGATCTCCGTAAACATAAATTGTATTTAACGTGAAACTGGTTCTGGAAGGTAACATTTTAGGTGGAAGAACTGCACTCATTTCAAAAGGGACATTTCCTCCATGTACCTCCAAAGGATTCGGATCTACTTGTAGATCGTTTTCCTGAGCCAGTTTGATCATTTGATTAAGCTTACAACCAGAAAGCAAAACTGCACTGATTGCAAAAGCTATCGCTAGGTTAAATTTTCTCATTTGATTTAGATTTAATATACTGATGTAAAATTAAGTAATATAATTTAATAATCACCTCAAAAGTAATTGAAATATTTTTATTAAAAACTTTTGGTAAAATATTTGTTCTATCATTATCGTTTTCTAATTTTAAGGCCATGATTGTCATGGACAGTGTGCGAAAATTCATTGAACAATATGCTTTTGGAGTATGTGCGCGATTGGGTGAGAAACTTCGCATTCCTACTTCCAGCATCAGGCTGTTTTTTATTTATGCTTCTTTTATCACTTTCGGCTCTCCTTTGCTTGTTTATTTGGCACTTGCATTCGTGATGAACTTTCGTAAACATCTGAGGAGGCGCAATAACGCAGTCTGGTATTACTAATCTGAATACTTCCTCTTTTTTAAGACATAATAATTCCATACAATCAGCTTTTTGTTGGATAGTTCAGAAGTGTAGGTTCTGCTTTTAAGAATTTCGACGAGTTTTCCAACCACTGATATATGCGCTTTAAGCACGGAGATAGCGTATTTACCATTTCCCCGAAGTAAGAAAACCACCATTGCTGTCCAGTCCAAAAAGAATCGAGTAGGGATTTTAATGAAAAGCTGTCGAACCGGAAGGTTTCTGATCAAAAGTCTCAGCCCATTTCTGAAGTTCAAATACGTTTTGAATGGGCTTTGATACGAGAGTGTTCCGCCTCCGACATGGAAGACAACAGATGCAGGAACCACGCTTATCTTACGACCCAAAGATTGGAGTCTCCAACACAGATCAATCTCCTCCATGTGAGCAAAGAAACTTTCATCAAAGCCGTTGATTTGGTGGAAGTCCTCCGCTCGTATCATCATGCAGGCACCTGAAGACCAGAATATATCGACTGGATCATCATACTGCCCTGTATCTGTTTCAGTGAAG
This sequence comes from Ekhidna sp., assembly GCA_028821635.1. Taxonomy (GTDB): domain Bacteria; phylum Bacteroidota; class Bacteroidia; order Cytophagales; family Cyclobacteriaceae; genus Ekhidna. The sequence continues at coordinate 2,769 of JAPPDO010000037.1, read as the reverse complement.
TCAAATACCCTGCCTCTACAATAGGGATACCCCATGCTGTCAATAAAACCGCCGCATGCCCCTGCATATTCAAATTTTTCCCGATCGTTATAATTTTTGATTTTAGGCTGACATGATGCGTACTCAGGGTGTGTTTCTAAAAAAACGGACAATCGTTCCAGCCAATTATCAGTAACTTCTACATCAGAATTAAGAAGCACGTAATAATCTGAATCAACTTGTCTTAATGATTTATTGTATCCGCCTGCAAATCCGTAATTTTTATCAAGTTCAATAAGCTTAATCGAAGGGAATTTTTCTTTGAGCAATTCAACCGAATTATCTGTGGATTTATTGTCAGATACAACGATAGTGGCATTTTGAGATTTTTCGATAACCATAGGGAGAAATTTCTCCAAATATTGTACCCCATTGTAATTAAGAATTACGACGGCAACTTTTGCCATCAGATTAAGTCTGACAAATCCATTCCGGGAATATTCGGAAGCATACCATCCGTTGATTTTTTGATATACTCTTTGGCTCTAATCTCGGCTTCATTTACCGCCTTGTTTACCGCAGCAATAATCAAATCCTTCATCATTTCTTTGTCTTTTTTATTGATGAGTGACTCATCTATTTGAAGGCTAATCAGTTCTCTATTGCCGTTTATGGTTGCTTTCACCATACCTCCCCCTGACTCGCCTTCGGCTCTCAAATCCTTTAGTTGCTCCCGAGCCTCCTTCATCTTGTTTTGCATCTCCTTTACCTTCCCCACCATCTTCATCATGTCAAACATTGTCTGCTTATTTATTAATTAATGTAAAAGTACCTTTTTGTTTGAGTAAGTCTCCACTTGATGTTTGAAGGACAACCTCATAAAGATAAGTGCCCTCCGGAGCCATTGATCCGCCTACAGTGCCATCCCAACCACTTTTCACATCTGCCGAAGAGTATAAGAGCTGTCCCCACTTTGAGTAGATTTTCATTGTTGCATTCATTGGAGGTAATCCATAAAATTTAAGTGTATCATTTAGCCCATCTTTATTATTAGGAGTAAAGGCAGAGGGAACGTACACAATAAATTTATACTTTAATGTTAGCGTATTTGATCTCAGCATCTCATTTGTCATGTAGGTTGATTGTGCTGTTAAAAATTGTTTAGAGATGCCATCGTTGGCAGATAACATTAAATCAAAAGGGGTAGTGACGATGGGATGCGTTGTATTTCCAATTCGATAAGTATCATTTTCTGAAGAACCTAATAAATTTTGAGATGAGGTGAATGTGATCCGATATTGATTGTCAGCGATGAGAACCGCATCCAAATGTGGAGGATGTGTTTCTGCTGTGAGCAGAATGCTTCCGCACCTATCCACGTAATCAATTTTATAAAAATATTTTCGTGATACTGACCCGACAGGGTCTTCAAAGGAACCATTTACTATTGTGCGATTTTCAAAATTACCTCCTTCAATTCTTCTTTGAATTGTAAATGATCCTGAACTAATAGTGTCCAAGTTGATATAAATGCCTGATTCGTTGTATGTTGAATAAAGTGATTCAAATGGAGAAAGCGAAAGGGCCGTAGGGCTTCCGCAAAATGCCTGATCTGAATCAGTCTCGCCCGTACATGGATTAAAACGCTCTAATGACAAACAAAAATCATCTACCTCAAAAGGGATATTTCTGACGACAATTGTTGTAGTATCTAAAAAATCATCATAGAGTATTGATTCTGAAGACTGGTTTAGCTTCACCCTGTAGTTCGCAAGTGAATCAAATTCGTCAATAGCCAAGTATAGGTCATATACATTTTCGCATGATTCTTTGACAGAAGCATTCATAATTTTCGGAGTGATGATTTGTGAAACAGGGACAAACTCCTCTGAGAAAGTCCTGCAAACTTCGTCTGCATCAGTAAATAGCCCTTTAAGCCTTATTCTCTGAGTGTTCCCGGAGTCAAAAGTAAAGGATGAGGATTGACCGACAGTTAAGGTCATAGAATCCGTCTCAGTGAAATACACTCGAATGGCATCATGGTAGGTGTCTGTAGACTGAATAAATAAAGTGAAGTTATCACATCTCGTCACCTTAATGGATGGTTTTACTGATTCAAGTACCTGTACTTCAAGCGTATCCGTTTTATCTTCTATATCATCAACACCAACAACCTGAACAATTTGATAGAGGCCGGGCGTATTGTAAGTAAATGTGGTATCACTGATATAATTCATCCCGTTAAGATAAAAATAGGTTCTGGCGACCGTTCCAAAGGTATCAAGCCTATTTACATTGACCGTCAGTGGATTGCATCCCTTCCTAAATTCAACTTCAAATCGCCCTTTGCTGCTTTTTTCTTGTGCAATTACTAACGTAGAGCAAAGCAAGCAACATGATATTTTAATCCATCTCAACAAAAAATCAACTTTACTAACTTGTCATCAAATTTAAAAAGGCTTGAGGTCTGTTTTAGCTCAAGTCTTGAGTTTTTTCAAAAAATAGAGGGTCTTGCCCTGAAATAAAGTGATACTAGAGAATATTTAACGTAAAAAAGAAATGAAGAATAAATTCTCTCTCCGTGCCCTTTGTGGCTTCTCCGTGTCCTTTGTGGTTAAATCATTATTAGTTTATTCAGCGAAGACATGATACAAACAAAAATAAAATCATGGCAATCCTAACAATCAAATAAATCCCGTAAATCCCGCTCAAGACTGTACCTAGATAAAACTAAATAAAAAAAATCGAAAAAAATTTTGCATCTTTAACTAATTGTTTTATACTTGCAGC
>JAPPDO010000365.1 GCA_028821635.1 Ekhidna sp. | reverse complement strand
GGGTTTTGCTCGTTGTCTTCTTTTTCCTGCACTAACTCTTCCTGAATCTGTTGGATGTCCTTATCTCCTTGGGCGGGGGGTGAGAAAACACAAGCGATATTGAGTGGTACATACTCTTTATCTTCCGTTTTCTTCTGTTCCTGAAGCGATTTAAAAAGACGATAGTATTCAATAGCATTATTGATGGATGCAGTAGCTAGAACCGCATTAAACTTACGTTGATTGGTAGCTGCATTGTGTTTTTCAATGATAGCTTCTGCGATGGCTTGTTGTGAGATTGCTTTCCCGGGTTTTAGGCTTTGGTTGCCTTTCCCACTTTCAACAGGTTCAGTGCGGGCTTTGAAGTAGTCGATATGAAAACGCAGCACGTTTTTATCATCTATGGCATGAGTAATGGTATAAGCATGTAACTGCTTTTCAAAAATAGCCTCTGTAGTCTTATAGGTTTCGTATTGGTCTTCACGAATTTTATAACTTGTATTTTGATCAAAAATGGGGGTGCCTGTAAAACCAAAGAGTTGCGCATTTGGGAAGAATTCTTTAATGGCTTTATGGTTTTCTCCAAATTGCGAACGGTGACACTCATCAAAAATGAAAACCATACGCTTCTCACTTAACGGTTCCAATCGCTCTTTATAGTTTCGCCGGTTGGTTGCATCCAAAGCCAAACCTAATTTTTGAATAGTGGTTACAATTACCTTGTCAGCATAGTCGGTAGAAAGCAATCGCCTTACCAATGTTTCTGTATTGGTGTTTTCTTCTACACTGCCTTCCTGAAATTTATTGAACTCCTCGCGGGTTTGCCTGTCCAAATCTTTTCGGTCAACCACGAACAAGCATTTTTCAATGTTCGGATTGTCTTTCAACAAAGTAGAGGCTTTAAAAGAAGTTAATGTTTTACCACTCCCTGTTGTGTGCCAGATATATCCGTTTCCTCGATTCTGGTGAATACAATCGACAATAGCCTTTACAGCATAAATTTGATATGGTCTCATCACAAGCATTTTCTGCTCGCTTTCTACTAACACCATGTACTTACTTATCATTTCGCCCAAAGTGCATTTCGATAAGAATTTTTCAGTAAATGGTTCAAGGTGAGTTATTTTCTTGTTGCCTTCATCTGCCAATTGGTAAATGGGTAAAAACTGCTCGTCTGCATTAAATTGAAAATGCTGATTCTTATTATTCGCAAAATAAAAGGTGTTGCTACGGTTGCTTACAATGAATAACTGCATGAAGCACATCAATGAGTTCCCATAAGCATTGCCGGGTTCATTTTTGTAATCCACGATTTGCTGCATGGCTTTTCGTGGTGAGATGTCCAGTTTCTTCAATTCAATCTGAACCACTGGCAAGCCATTAATTAGTAGAATTATGTCATAGCGTTGATTGCTATTTTCAGTATTCATTCGTAATTGGCGGACCATTTCAAAGTCGTTCTTACACCATTCTTTGCTATTCACTAAAGTGTAATGAAGCGGTGTGCCATCTTTACACTGAAAGTATTGTCTTTCACGCAGCATTTTAGAAGCCGTGAATACATCAGGCTCGATGATTTCTTCACGTAATCGTAGAAACTCACTGTCTGATAAGCGCACTCGGTTGAGTGCTTCAAATTTTTGTTTGAAGTTCTGTTCAAGCGTTTTTCTATCGACAATATCGGGTCGGTGGATATATTTTAGCTCCGTTAGTTGCTTGACTAGACTTTCTTCTATTTGATATTCTTTAGTCATTAGTTTCCCAATTTCAGGTCTTTGAAAATTTCCTCAAACATCTCTCCCGGAGCAATGTTAATTGCTAAGGCAATCAAATACAATTCATCTGTTCTCAGCCTTAGTTGATCCATTTTGAACTCAGCTGTGATAGCCTTGCTTGGCTAATTCTACTTCGCTTTGAGACCATTGCCCTGTTTCCAATTTTGCTAATGCGTTCTTAAGAGCGCAAGAAAAATAAGCTCCTCGACTTTATGTCTTTGGAAAAGTCAAACATTCCACAAAACTTTCACTCAAAGCAAAATAGTAATCTGAGAAAGTAAAGAAGTATTTTTTTAATCTCATCCTGAAATATGAGGCTGTGGGCAGACTTGGGGGTCGTTTGTGCTGTGGGGAAGAGGGAGCGAGTGGATATAAAAAAATAGGACTCCAACCAAAAAATGGAAGAAGTCCTATCTTGTGGGTCCTACCGGATTCGAACCAGTGACCCCCTGCTTGTAAGGCAGGTGCTCTGAACCAACTGAGCTAAGGACCCTCATAATAGAGGCAGTAAAATTAGCCTCCTTTTGATTACCTGCATACGCTTTGCAGAAATCTTTTAATGCAATACGCTAAGAAGAAATTAATTTGAAGGGGTGGAAAGTTGTAATATCGCCTATTGATCTCGTGATGTGCTGCCTGACCTATAGACCTCTTTTTTATTATGCTCAGCCATGCACTTTTGTGATTACTTTGGTTCGGGGTTTTCAAAAAATCAGTGATAAACTATTCTTTATGGTTCAAGACTTTTAAGGATTGTTTCTAATTCGATTGAACGAGAGGCTTTCAAGAGGATCGTGGTATTTGATAATTTCAGGCTTTTAAGTCTTTTTTCCAACCTTTCTTTTGAGTCAAAGTGGTTTGCGTGACTCACCGCTTCTGTGGCTTGTCCGATTTTTTCACCAACAGAGAATATGGCGATGCCTAACGCTTTGGCATGATGTAGGATCTCCCGGTGCTGATCGTCAGAATTCTCCAACTCATTCATATCTCCGAGGATTGCCAGCTTTTCTCCCTGCTGATCTGCCAGATTATCCAATGCGGCCTTCATTGAGTCGGGGTTGGCATTGTAAGCATCCAGAATGATGGTATTACTGCCCTTTTTTAATAGCTGAGAACGGGCATTTTTAGGTTCATAGGAAGCCAGGGCGTTGAGAATTGCGTCATCATTGATTTTAAAATAGCGGCCAAGTGCAACGGCTGCCGCCATGTTTGGATAGTTGTATCTTCCAGTCATTTTTGTTTCCTGCGTTTGTCCATTGAGCGAAATGGTCAGCAAGGGACTCGAAGTAAGAAGTCTGAAATCATTCTCCGGATATCTTATCGGTGACTCAAATCGCTTTGCCTTGTTGGATAGTACTGAGTCATTTATGTTAATAAATACCTGCCCGTTGGTTTTTTTTAAATAATCATAAAGCTCACTTTTCCCCCGAATTACGCCTCCAATTCCGCCAAAAGTTGCTGTGTGTGCCCTGCCGATATTGGTGATTAACCCATGCGTGGGGCAGGCCATGGCGCATAAATGGGCAATTTCTCCTACATGGTTGGCTCCCATCTCAACGATTGCAATTTCTACCTGAGGATGGATGTGCAGCAAGGTAATTGGCACGCCGATATGGTTATTATAGTTTTCTCGGGTGGAATGAACGATGTATTTTGTTTCAAGGATTTTGGAGACGAACTCTCGGGTGGTCGTTTTCCCGTTGGAGCCGGTGATACCGATCACTGGCCGCTTAAACCGATTTCTATGGAAAACGGCAAGATCCTGAAGCGCCTTTAGTCCGTTTTTGCTTAGAATGATGCGCTCATCAGTAACGTACTCCTCCTCATCTACCACCGCATAGGAAGCTCCCTTTTCCAACGCCTGAGCGGCAAACTGATTGCCGTTGAAATTGGGGCCTGAAATAGCGAAGAACAGGTTGTCTTTCCGAATGGTACGCGTATCAACGGAGACACCGTCACTTAATAAAAATCGGGAGTAAAGAAATTCAATGAAGTTTCCCATGACTGCAAAAGTATTTCAGAGGCAATATACCTTTGCTAAGTGGATATTAGAACTTTACGGTTTCTTGCTTTTACAGGAATTATTTTTACACTTGTTTTAAGCATTTGGTACACCATCAAAACCTACTATGAGGGGAATCTAAGATTGATTTATCTGATCATGGCTTTTGGCATAGCCATTCTTCTGACGACGAACCTCATCCGGCCCGACAGGCAAAAGGACTAATCCTGACTGAAGAGCATTCGGGATGCAATACTCCGCCCTAGTGTGACCTCATCGGCAAACTCTAGCTCGCTGCCTACAGGAATGCCTCTTGCTATCGTGGTGACCTTTACGTTCTGCTCTTTTAGCAGTTTCGTGATATAGAATGACGTGGTATCTCCCTCTATCGTAGTACTCAGTGCAAGAATGACTTCTTTCACCTGATCCTCTGATTTAACACGATTTATTAGGGACTCAATATTTACGTTTTCAGGCCCAATACCATCCACAGGTGAAATCCTTCCTCCCAACACATGAAAAAGTCCATTGTATTTACCCGTGCTTCTAATGGCTAAAACATCCGGCGTATCTTCAACCACACAAATCACAGAAGTATCACGATAGGCATTCTGACAAGTGCATTTTTCCGTATCAGCGATGATGTGACAGGTCGTGCAATACTTAATATTCTCTCTTAAATCTTTTAATGCAAGCAACAGGTCAGCGGTGAAGTTTGCCGGCTGCCTCAGCAGATGGAGCACCAACCTCAAAGCCGTCTTTTTACCTATTCCGGGCAGCTTTGAGATTTCCTCAACGGCCCGCTCGATTAATAAAGAAGGATACTCCATTTAAACAATAGCTGCTTTGATGCCGGCATCTGCAATCCCCTCACGCATTGGCTTGAGGTCTTCATACATGCCCTTTTTTACGGAACACTTTCCTTTGTAGTGGATAAGGTAGGTGCATTGATCTGCCTGACGAGCATCATGCTTGCAGACTTTTATTAGTGTGCTGATCACATGATCGAATGTGTTGAAATCGTCATTATACACCATTAGATCACAAACGTTATCCTGATTAATGACATCTACAGCCAATACATCCTTTTGAATATCCGATTCGTAGGTCATACGTATGATTTGTTTCAAAATTAACAATTGCCTTTTAATTCTTCAGATGCCTAATTTGCAGTCCTGATTATATCTTAAAACAATATGGATTCTATTCTTGTTGGCTCAATTATTCTCGGATATTTCTTGTTCTTAATCGGAATTTCATTTCTTACCTCTAAAAATGCCGACTCATCCGATTTTTACATCGCCAATAAAAGTTCAAAATGGTACTTGGTAGCCTATGGCATGATTGGGGCATCCCTCTCAGGTGTCACCTTTATCTCTGTGCCGGGGGAGGTTGCCAATTCTAATTTTCACTATTTTCAGGTGGTCTTGGGGTACTTACTCGGTTATTTCGTGATCGGGAAAGTACTGCTGCCCCTCTACTACAAACTGAACCTTGTCTCTATTTACACCTATCTGGAGGAACGTTTTGGTTTTTGGTCGTACAAGTCAGGAGCCTTTTTTTTTCTTATCAGCAGAGTAATCGGAGCCAGCTTTCGCCTTTTTCTGGTCGCAGGCGTTTTGCAGATTACCTTTTTTGATACCTTCAATCTGCCGTTTTGGGTCTCCGTGCTGTGTACGATTTTACTTATCTGGCTCTACACTTTTAGAGGCGGCATTAAAACCATTGTCTGGACGGATACTTTACAAACATCCTTTATGTTGATAGCAGTGGTTGTCAGTATCTTCTTCATCAAAGAGGAACTTTCATGGGACTGGTCGGTATTAAGGGCTAATCTCTTGAGTGATCAGCGATCTACGATCTTCAACTGGGAATGGCAAAGCGGGAGTAACTTTTTTAAACAGTTCTTTAGTGGTGCGTTCATCGCTATCGTGATGACGGGGCTGGATCAGGACATGAT
>JAPPDO010000023.1 GCA_028821635.1 Ekhidna sp. | reverse complement strand
CGCCGGAAATGGCGGCGCCGATGCCCATGAGCAGACCGCCGGCGGCCAATTGAGTGGAGATGGACAAGTAGATGTTGCAAATCCCAATTCTCCTACGACCCAGGAAATGGCTAATCAGGCGGCCTATGCTGCGGCTTTTCCCAATCTTATCTATGCAGATGGCAGATATTATGGCTATCGGCTGACAAAGAGCCTGCACTTTAATGAAGACGCAAGCCGCAGTGATGCAACTACAAACAAAACCACATGGACAATAGGCACAGGATGGGAGCCAATAGGTGTACAAAATGTCAAACCTTTTCTGGATGATTTTGATGGAAGAGGGCACACAATAAGTAACTTATTTATCAACAGAACCAGCGACCAGGTAGGTTTATTTGGTTATTCTGCGATCTCTGGTGGGAGGTTTAAGATTGTTATTATCAATCTAGGTATGCTAACGCCTAATATCACAGGCGGAAATGATGTTGCTATCGGCACCCTGTCCGGATCAGTAGCTGGAGGTGCTATAATTAAGAACTGTTATGTCTCCGGAGGAACTATTAGCGGAGGGAATAGTAGTAGAACTGGTGGCATAGCCGGGGTGTTGTTTAGCGCGGGAGCAATTCAAGAGTCTTACGTCTTCGGAGTAACTATCAGAGGAGGTAATGGGGCTCATGTTGGCGGACTGACCGGGCACGTGCAAGGATCCGGAATTATACCAGCATCGGTCTTCGATTCTTATGTCACCGGAGGCAGCCAAACAGGAGGTACATCTGCTCGTGTTGGCGGACTGGCAGGATCCCTAAGGGGCACAGCCGACTTCTGCTACGTCTTTAAGAATACAAGTACAGGAGGGACTTCTTCCAATGTCGGGAGTCTGGTTGGCACTCAGGAACGTAACTCTAGCGGTGCCAGTGCCATTTACGTCTGCTATGCAGGAGGACAGAACTATTCTAACATACGGGGAAGCCACACTGGTAACTCCGTCCAGACCATTGTGACTAATTGCTATTATGAAGCAGCCGCTACCAGCGGAGCAGCACGGACGGCATCTGACCTCAAGACACCAACAGCCTACAACACGCCGGCAGATAATCTTTATAAACACTGGAACCTTAACCGATTAAGTCTGTCTATCGACAGGTGGGATTTTGGAAGTAGCAGCGAGTATCTTGTGCTAAAAGTAGACTTCAATAAGTGCAGCGGTACAGCCGATGACATCACACGGCAGCGAAACTAAAATTTTTAATGCTACTGGGTATGGGTTCAATGAAAATAGCTGGACCCATGATAATATCATACAGCAGGAGAAAACAAGGTGATGAATAAGTTTAATCTGCTTTAAACAATACGAATCCAGTTGATATTCTTTTTTAGCAGCGATAGTGTTTCTTTCTGAGTATCCGTTTTTGGTTGGTGGTCATATTCCCAGCAAACTTCGGGGGGAAGACTCATCAGTATGGACTCCGTTCGACCCTTTGTGTCTAGTCCGAATTGAGTTCCTTTATCGTAAACGAGGTTAAACTCTACATACCTGCCCCTGCGAATTTTCTGCCATTCTTTTTGGTCATCTGTCCACTCTCTTTCTCTTACATCGGAGATTGCCCGTGTGTAGATGGGTAAGAACGCCTCTCCCACTTCTCTCACAAATTCCCATCTCTGTTGTTTTGTAAAACCTTCTTCAGCACTGATCCTGTCAAAAAAAATGCCTCCGATCCCCCTTGTTTCATTACGATGCTTGATAAAAAAGTATTCATCTGCCCATTTTTTAAATTCTGAGTAGTAAGAAGGCGAATGCTTGTCACAAGTTTCCTTTATCGCCTGATGAAATTCTCTGGCTTTTTCCTTGATAATGAAGTGGGGCGTTAAATCAATACCTCCTCCGAACCACCAAATTCCATTACTCATTTCAAAGTAGCGTATATTCATGTGTATAATGGGAACCCACGGGTTTGAGGGGTGCAACACAATGGAAACGCCGGACGCAAAAAAATCAGCTTTATCCAGTTTCAATGCAGAAAGTATCTTCTTCGGAGTTCTCCCAAAGACGGCTGAAAAATTAACCCCGCCTTTCTCAATGAGGTCGCCGGATTTTATCACTCTTGATCTTCCACCGCCGCCTTCTTCTCTCTGCCATAGGTCTTCTTGAAATGTCGATTTTCCGTCAAGTTTCTCAAGGTCGGCACAAACAGTGTCTTGTAGGTATTGAAACCAATCTTTAATTTTTTCTTGTGTAGTTTCTTTCATTAAAAAGGATAGCCTATTCCAATATTAAATTCTGAATTATATCCGAAGTTGCTAAAAATCTCATCCGCTACGAACCTGTTTCCTTTTTTTTGAGCGGGATCGTAAATTTTAAAGCCAAGGTCCAGTCTCAGGATTAAAAACTGAAGGTCAACCCTGGTGCCAATGCCGGCTGCTACGGCAATCTCTCTCGGAAAACGGTCAAACTCAAATACCGCTTTGTCAAATTCGGGATCATTGGAGTTATTCTCAGTTCTCCATACGTTTCCTGCATCCAAAAACAAAGCACCCTCAACAGACCCGACTAAATCTCTTCGTAATTCCATGGATGATTCTATCAATATTTCTCCGGGTTGTTCCGTGTCAAAGTCAACGCTATTCGTCTCGTTTCCTGATTCATCCACTTCAAATACGGCGTAAGAACCCGGCCCTAGTCTTCGTGGTTTCCAGCCCCGGATGCTACTGCTTCCTCCTGCAAAGAAGTATCTGTCAAAAGGGAGTGCCCGATTATCACCAAATGGATAAGCATAGCCTAAATTCATTCTGTAAGCGAGGTTGTATTTTCTATTAAGTCGGTTGATTCGTCTTATATCAAGATTGGCTTTAATGTATTCAAATACTTCTAGCTTCCCTCCAAAAAATGAATTGGAAACTAAACTGTTAAGATGGCCTCCAAATTCAAAGGTTGTTTTCAGAAAGGCACCGTCTTTACCTATCCCATAATCTCCAAAGTTTTGTTCTCTGTTGAAAGAACTACTGCCAACGGCTGCTGAGTTAAAAGCATTCGCATAGGGGTTCCCCTCTAATGACAAGCTATTTAAAAATTCCTGAAATGAGGCGGAGTTATTGGAATCAATCCAGCTTATTTGAATTGGGGTGATCGTGTATTTGATGCGGTCCCTTACTTGCCATCCATACGAAAAGGTTCCTTCATAAACAAGACGGGTATACTCTGAAATCCGATCTTCAAATGCCGCACTAAGCGTTGTTTTTGTTGTTGGATTGTATTTGCCTATCTTCCTTTGATAATAGCTGCCAATGGGGAAAAGAAATTTTGGGATGCTTACTGAAAGCTGCCCTCCAAACTGCCTGCTTGTATAGGTGCCTGTAATGTCCTCGCTGTTGATATTACTTACATTTCGCAAGTCCTGAAGCTTTGCATTGATATCTATACCAATGATTTCTAATGAGTTCAGTAAGTTTCTGTTTTTGAGATTGATGTTGAAAAACGGTCCCGGATTTCCTTGCGTAGTTTGACTAAATCCTATTTCACCGGAGGTTTCGTGCTTTTTGAAGGGGAAGGTAAATATGTTGGCAACAAATCTATTTCCGACTGTATCATAGTTGATATTTACAAATTTGAAATTATCTAAGAAAGAGAGTTGCCTTTGTGTTTCTATCGTTGCTTCTTTGCTGTAACGGTCATCTTGCGCCATCGGAATACGCCATCCGAGTATTGATTTATTATATCTCCTCTTTCCAAACGAAAAAGTAATGTCCTGAAATGTTTCTGTGGTTCTTCTGTAAGATTGACTCAGGCTTGCATCTGATACAAATACTATTGAGTCAATATAAAAGATTTTATGTGCGGCTTTTCCGTCCGGATTCAAAATAACTTCTCTTACAATTATACTGTCTCTGCCAAGATGAGTGGAATCTATCTGAAAACGAATGTACTGTTTTGAAAACTCATAATAGCCATTATTTATAACTAAATCATAGATATAATCCCTTTCGCCGGAGAGTTTTTGCTGATCATAATAGCCCTTTTGAAGTGGCGATTTACTCTTGTTTTTAAGTATTAGTTCTCGCAAAGCTGCATCTCTGACATCCAGTTGAATTGAATCAATAAAGTATCTTTTTTTTTTATCTACGATAAAATCTAAATGGATATAACGATGTTTAGCCCCTGCAATTCTGCTGAACCAATTTCTACATTTTCGTCCGATTTTTCCAATGGCATGAAGGTGGTCATAATCTGCCGTATCAATCCTGACGGTGGCATTGAAAAAACCTTTTGAAGAAAGAAAGTCTTGAATTGCGCTTGCAGAAGTATTTGCTTTGTTAGCATCGTAAATAGACAATGCTTCTCCCCATCTCATCATTTGATTACCCTGATTTATTCTTCTTTCTTTCCTATCCAGTTTTCTGGCTTTTTTAGCCCTTAATTTATTTTTCTTTTTTGTCTTGTCTTCTTTAGCAATTTTTATATCTAGTTTTTGTTCAATTTTAATTTTTTTCTTAATAGCGTTATCCTTATCGTATCCTCGGATAATAATGAGTCCGGATTTATCTCTTTTTTTATCAATTTTTCGCTGTTTGGTTGTCAGAGTTTGCTCAAGTTTTTCTTCTATCTGAGTCTTTTTCTTTTCCGTTTTGGCTTTTTCAATTCGCTTTCTGATAATCTCCCTTTTATCCGAAAGTCTCATCTCTTTACAGTCTATGTTTGGACCGAAAGAGACCCCGCTTTCTCCTAGTTTATACAGAAATGATAAATGAGTGAATGGAAAAACGAACAGGAATCTTGTGTTAGGTTGATTGTTGAGAAGCAAAAGCGAATTGTCTTTCAAAGATCCTGATATCCCTTTAACGTTTTGTTTAACCAGAATTTGTTCGTCATCTTTTAGGAACTTTGACCCTAAGCACGAGCTTAAAAACAATCCTGCTATTAATAACAGATTATTGGGCTTAAAGAATTTCGTTAAACTAGATGCTTTCAAGGAGAGAACAGAAAATTATAAGATTACTCAAAATTAAAAAGCACAGGACACATGAAAAGCGATTTCTGGTGGAGGGCACAAAAAATGTGCTGGAACTAATAAAATCGGATTTTGAGATTGATTTGATCATAGGCACACATCTGTTTTTTGAAAGGCATTATCCAAAAAATCAACTTCACCGTTGTGAAATTGTTAAACCCGAGAAGCTAACACAAATCAGCAGTTTTAAAACGAATACCTCGGTGATTGCCGTCGTACAAATGCGGTCTTATGAGGCAGTAGCAATTAATCTGGAGGATTCATTATTTGTATTGGATGGGGTAAGAGACCCGGGCAACTTAGGAACAATAATTCGTACATTGGATTGGTTTGGTTTTGATAAGTTGGTGTGTTCTCCGGATTCAGCTGAGTTTTACAATCCTAAAGTCATTTCCGGCACTATGGGTTCTTTCACAAGGGTCAGCGTAATGTATGAAGATCTGACGGCTTTTCTCACAAGATTTCATTCAGTTCCAATTTACTGCGCTGATATGCAGGGTGAAGATGTTAATACGGCTACGTTAGCTAATCCGTGCATAGTCGTCATGGGAGGCGAATCTCATGGGGTAAGCGAATCGGTGGCTCGGCTTTCTTCCAAAAGCCTGAGTATACCGAGAAAAGGAGGGTGCGCTGAATCATTAAATGTAGGCGTTGCTATGGGAATTTTTGCGAATCATTTACGCATTTCCAAATAATGCTTCATAATCGTCTTCGTAGAGTCATCATGGTCACCAACTTTTTGCTCCTTGATTTCTTTTAGTAT
>JAPPDO010000306.1 GCA_028821635.1 Ekhidna sp. | reverse complement strand
GTTCAGCCTCAATGAAAATACAGGGGCACTGACCTTTGCGACTGCCCCTGACTTTGAGCGTCCTGAAGATCAGGGCAGCGATAATGATTATGAAGTAATCGTAACAGTTGGCGACGGCACCAACAGTGCCATGCAAACCATCACTGTCACCGTGACCGATGTGAATGAGCCTCCGGTCATTGCTGCGCAAACCTTCTCCATTGCCGAGAATGTAGCCGCTGGAACAGCCGTCGGAACAGTGGCTGCAACGGATGAAGATGGAGATGAACTAACCTTCTCCGTCACTTCAGGCAACGCCATTGGCGATACCGGCAATGCGTTTGCTATCAATGCGAGTTCGGGGGTGATTACGGTGGTAGGAACTATTGACCATGAGACCACGCCGACCTACACCCTGACTGTGCAAGCCTCCGACGGCGATCTGTCCGCCACTGCCGCCGTCACTATCAATGTGACCAATGAGAATGACAACAGTCCGATGATCACTTCGCCCGCCACCGCAAGCGTAGCGGAGGGAACCACCGCCGTGCTGACCGTCACGGCCACCGATGCGGACAACGACGATCTCACCTATTCCGTCAGCGGAGGTGCAGACCGTTCTCTGTTTAGCATCAATCAGAACAACGGAGCTTTAGCTTTTAAAACGGCCCCTGATTTTGAAGCACCCGGCAGTGCCGATAATAGCAATGTCTATGAGGCGGAAGTAACAGTTTCTGATGGGACTAACAGTGTTGCACAAACCATCACTGTCACTGTCACCAATGACCCAAGTGATGATATTCTTGGCTTTTCAGAGGCAGAAGAAGCAACAGTCATTTTCCCTAATCCTTCGGGCCGCTACTTGGAGGTGCGCTCTTCAATAGAAGGTGCATTCCAACTACTGAGCCTCAACGGAAAGTCATTGTTAGAAGGCACCACGAACACAAGGGTAGACATCACCTCCCTGCAAGGGGGATTGTATTTGGTAAAATTACCGGATGGGCGTTTGCTGAAGTTTGTGAGGGAGTAGGTTTGAAGATTTTTTGTGTGCATCACTTTTTATTAAAAATTTACTGCATTTTAGCGATTCTCTGAATTAAAGTTAGTTAACTGACATTCTGAGAACCTAGTTAGGAAATTTCTATCAGTTATAAAGGGCTTATTAAGTTCCTCATAACTACAGCAACCTACAATCTCAAGTTTTGGGGAAGTATGCCCTCAAGTGTATATTTATTCGACCGAAAACAGACTGTATTTACTAAGTAAACCTGTTTGTGCACACATCTTTATCTTTAAAAAAATTTTATACAATGAGTCAGAAAATTCAAACACTATCAGGATACATTCACGAATACCAAAAGAGCGTACTCCAACCGGAAGAGTTCTGGTGCAGAATAGCCGAATCATTTCATTGGAAAAAGAAATGGACCCATGATCTGGAGTGGGACTTTCAAGGCCCAAGCGTTAAATGGTTTGTAAACGGAAAGCTAAATATCACGGAAAATATGCTGGATAGGCATCTTTTCACAAAGGGAGATGACACTGCCATCATTTGGGAACCCAATGATCCTAATGAGGCACACAAGGAGATTTCTTATCGTGAACTTTATGAGATGACGTGCCAATTTTCAAATGCACTAATTGAAAATGGAATCCAAAAAGGAGACCGTGTTATTATCTATATGCCAATGGCTCCGGAAGCTGCTGTTGCCATGTTAGCTTGTGCACGTGTAGGGGCCGTTCATTCTGTTGTTTTTGCAGGCTTCTCATCTTCTTCGTTGGCTGACAGAATTAATGACTGTAAAGCAAAAATGGTCTTGACCTCTGATGGGAACTTCAGAGGGGATAAAAATATTCCCGTTAAGGCTGTTGTGGATGAAGCCTTGAAAAAGACGGCTACGATAGAAAAAGTGATTGTTTACCAGAGAACGAAAGAAGCCATCGCCATGAAATCCGGTCGGGATATCTGGTGGCATGATGCGATTAAAGGACAGCCTAACGAATTCAAAGCCGTTGAAATGGACTCTGAAGATATGCTTTTCATTCTATACACCTCGGGATCCACCGGTAAACCCAAAGGAGTAGTGCATTCATGCGGAGGATATATGGTGTACACCTACTATTCATTTATAAATGTATTCCAATACGGTCAGGGGGATGTCTATTGGTGCACGGCTGATGTGGGATGGATAACGGGACACTCTTACATTGTGTATGGCCCTCTTCTGGCAGGTGCTGCGACAGTGATGTTTGAAGGCATACCCACTTATCCTGATGCAGGACGTTTCTGGGCAATTGTAGATAAATACAAAGTCAATCAGTTTTATACCGCACCCACTGCTATCAGGGCTTTACAGGCTTTCGGACTGGAGCCGCTAAAACCTTACTCTTTGGAATCATTAAAAGTAATCGGATCCGTGGGCGAACCTATTAATGAAGAGGCATGGCATTGGTACCATGACCATATTGGGAAAGGGAATTGTCCGCTGGTAGATACGTGGTGGCAGACAGAGACAGGAGGTATAATGATCTCTGCCTTAGCCGGGATTACGCCTAATAAGCCGGCGCATGCCTCTCTTCCACTTCCCGGGATACAGCCCGTAATTGTAGATGCGGAGGGGAATGAATTAAAAGGAAACAATGTAGAAGGGAGCCTGTGCGTTAAATTCCCATGGCCATCCATGCTAAGGACTACTTACGGAGATCATGAACGATGTAAACAAACCTACTTTTCCACTTACAAAGGCATGTACTTTACCGGAGACGGTGCCAAAAGGGATCATGACGGATTTATCCGAATACTAGGAAGGGTAGATGATGTGATCAATGTCTCAGGCCATCGAATGGGCACTGCCGAAGTTGAAAATGCGATTAATGAACATCCAAAAGTTGTAGAGTCTGCGGTGGTTGGCTTTCCGCATGATGTTAAAGGACAGGGTATCTATGCTTATGTGATATGCGATATGGAAGGAAGAACCGAAAAGAACCTCAAGGAAGAGATTAAGGATACGGTGAGAAAGATCATTGGACCCATTGCAAAGCCTGATCAAATCCAGATCGTATCAGGACTCCCCAAGACACGCTCAGGCAAAATCATGCGCCGGATATTACGAAAGATAGCCGGCAGGGATATTTCAAATCTTGGAGATACTTCTACGCTGTTAAACCCTGAAATTGTTGAGGAAATCATTAAGGGGGCAGGCATTAAATAGTCGTCTTTCAGAGCCTTCTATAGTTCTTGTGTAGAATGTTTGAGTGGGTAAATAACGTGAATTTGATGTAATTTTTCCTTTTATGATGATAGAGGGATGAGATGTTTAGTATCTTGAAAGGTGAAACAAAACCTAAATCTTCGTATTCTCCGATAGTGTAATCTATATAGCCGTACCTGCTTCTTATTACGCAGTAGTTTCTTATTGATAGACAGATAAGAAATCTTCAATAGCGCGTAGGATTTCGATCATTTTATCTTTTAACAACATAGATATATTTCCAGTGAAAAAATTGTGTTTCAATATGATAATACATTGAAAGTCTACCTTGTTTACAAAACAAATCATACTTTCTTATGCTTACGTTGAATTTGGTTTACCTAAGGGAGCAGATAATTGCATGTTAAAATACGACTTAGCTTTCATGGTAGGCAAATCCTCTTTGTATGGTAAAGACTTACCTTAATTTTGATGTAAGTTTATATTTCTCAAAAGGCAAATTGTTTCATTACTATTCCTTTAATTGAACTGGGCAACTTAAATGAATCTAAATGAAGCTTTCCGTTATAATGTGTGCTTATAACGAAGGGGGAACGCTGCATGAAATAATAAAAAAAGTATTAGCTGTACCCCTTAATATTGAATTAATCATAGTCAATGACGGCTCTAGCGATAATACACGGCAAATACTAAATGCTTACAGAGATCATCAAAATATTATAGTAGTTCATCACGAAGAGAATCTGGGAAAAGGTAGTGCTATACGTACGGGTAGAGACTATGCTACTGGGGATATCAGTATTATTCAGGATGCTGATCTGGAGACAGACCCCCAAGATTATCTTCACCTAGTGAAACCCATTATGGAAAAGAAAACACTAGTCGTATATGGTTCTCGTTTATTGAATAATAAATGTGACCGGACAAGGTTCTATTATGGAGGTCGTTTTATTACACTAATTGCAAATCTACTTTTCAAACAAAAGATTACTGACGAGCCGGCATGCTACAAAGTCTTTGATACAAATTTTTTTAAATCAATTCCATTGGCGTGCAAGGGGTTTGAGTTTTGCCCTGAAATAACGGCCAAAATAAGCAAGAGAGGCATTAAAATACCTGAATTACCAATGAAATATTATCCAAGGTCAAAGAAACAAGGAAAAAAACTGAAGGTTAAAGACGGAGTTATGGCTCTGTGGACGTTAATAAAATTTAAATTTTTTAAATAAAATATGAGAATGCACTTGCATTTATAAAATCTTAATCTATTTTTGCCGTCCATAAATTGAAAATCAAAAATAGATAGCTCAAAAGAGAGCTAATTGAAATACTGAATAATACAGCATTCAACCCAGATACTTGTTATCTTGATGAGAGTTGAGCCAACTGATTCAAGCAGCAAGTTAGCACTGGCTAAAAGTACATTGACATTTTGAAAGATTCACTGAGAATTTAGAGCGAGTTTATCGTTACATACAAAATTTACTTCAAGAAAGTAGATAAGAGCGTATGGAGGATGCCTTGGCTCTCAGAGGCGATGAAGGACGTGCTAAGCTGCGATAAGCTGCGGGGAGTTGCATAGAAACTTTAATCCGTAGATTTCCGAATGGGGCAACCCGGCTGGTTGAAGACCAGTCACCGTAAGGAGCTAACCCGGAGAACTGAAACATCTAAGTACCCGGAGGAACAGAAAACAATAGTGATTCCGCAAGTAGCGGCGAGCGAAAGCGGATTAGCCCAAACCCTGATCGTTACGGCGGTTAGGGGGTTGTAGGACTGCATAGTAGATGATATGATGAATTAGAATGATTTGGGAAAATCAACCCTAGAAGGTGAAAGTCCTGTATAAGTAAAGTAATATCATCTGGCAGTATCCTGAGTATGGCGGGACCGGAGAAATCCCGTCTGAATCTGCCGGCACCATTCGGCAAGGCTAAATACTCCTGAGAGACCGATAGTGAACCAGTACCGTGAGGGAAAGGTGAAAAGTACCCTGAGTAAGGGGGTGAAATAGTACCTGAAACCATACGCTTACAAGCGGTCGGAGCTGCCTAGTGCAGTAACGGCGTGCCTTTTGCATAATGAGCCTACGAGTTAGTGTTGTTGGCAAGGTTAATACATTCAGTGTTGAAGCCGAAGCGAAAGCAAGTCTTAACAGGGCGAACAGTCAGCAGTACTAGACGCGAAACTTTGTGATCTACCCATGACCAGGGTGAAGTGTAGGTAACACTACATGGAGGTCCGAACCAGTTGACGTTGAAAAGTCTTTGGATGAGTTGTGGGTAGGGGTGAAAGGCCAATCAAACTGAGAAATAGCTCGTACTCCCCGAAATGCTTTTAGGAGCAGCGTGGAGTTTAGTTTGTCAGAGGTAGAGCTACCGATTGGACTAGGGGGAGTCAAATCCTACCAAATCCAGACGAACTCCGAATGCTGATAAATATACTCCGCAGTGAGGGTTGGGGTGCTAAGGTCCCAATCCGAGAGGGAAAGAACCCAGACCTACAGCTAAGGTCTCTAAATTTACACTAAGTTGAACTAAGGAGGTTTAGTTGCTTAGACAGCCAGGATGTTGGCTTGGAAG
>JAPPDO010000106.1:4656-5787 GCA_028821635.1 Ekhidna sp. | reverse complement strand
GCTTTATTAGTTAATATCCGGTTCATAATTTTATTATTTAGTAATTAATTAAGGTACAAACGTAAAACAATTAGTTAAGAGATGCAAACATTTTTGCAAGTTTTTTTTCAAAAGCATAAGTGAGAGCCGTCCATTCATCCTTTACTTCACTTCTAAACAGTAAGACTGTCCTGTGCATCTATAGAGAATATATCATAAGGTGCCGCCCTCCTTAGCGGCACTGTAAACTACACCCGATGCGGGAGTTTAGTGCACTAAAAGTGTGATTTTTTGTTTTGCAAAAAAAGAAATCACACTTTATTACATCGGAATCACGCTAAATATAAGAGAAGAACTATAAAGCTTGTACTGCCTGTCATTTTTTTTTCATTCTCTTCTTCATGATTTCGCGGGGCGAAAAGCTGACACCAGACACACAAATTGAGCAGGAGCGGACGTGTGGAATCTGAGGGGCTGGGAAAGATGGGGTTAAAAATCCAGTGGAGTCATCAATTACACCGGAACCACTCAAAATAACGTTCCTAATTTAGTTGGAGGGGTCTCTCCGATATGTTTATAGGCCAGTTCAGTTGCTTCTCTACCTCGAGATGTTCGTTTGATGTAACCTTCTTGAATCAAAAAGGGTTCATAAACCTCTTCTATGGTTTCGGCTTCTTCACCACAGGCCATGGCTATTGTGCCAAGTCCAACAGGACCTCCTTCGAACTTATTGATAATAGTGGAGAGAATCCGGTTGTCCATGTCGTCTAAGCCATGGTCATCTACATTAAGTGCTTGCAGTGCCATTCTGGAGATATCCAGCGTAATTACCCCATCACCTTTGATCTGTGCAAAGTCCCTTGTCCTCTTGAGGAGGTTATTTGCAATTCTGGGGGTACCTCGGCTTCTTCTTGCAATTTCATACGCTGCGTTGTGATCAATGATAGAATTCAGTAAATCAGCCGATCTTCCTACGATCCGGGTCAGCAACTCTGCATCATAATATTCAAGTCGAGCATTGATTCCAAAACGAGTACGTAATGGCGAGGTAAGTAAGCCTGATCGTGTGGTTGCACCAATGAGGGTAAATGGATTTAATTCAATTTGAACAGAACGAGCATTTGGCCCGGTATCCAGCATAATATCTATTCG
>JAPPDO010000106.1:1092-4646 GCA_028821635.1 Ekhidna sp. | reverse complement strand
TCTATTCGATAATCTTCCATAGCGGAGTATAGATATTCTTCAACAACGGGATTTAGTCGATGGACTTCATCAATGAACAACACATCATGGGTCTCAAGGTTCGTGAGGAGTCCGGCAAGCTCACTTGCCTTATCTAATACAGGCCCGGAAGTGACTTTAATATTACTTCCAAGCTCATGTGCAATGATGAATGAAAGGGTCGTTTTGCCCAAGCCCGGCGGTCCGTGAAGCAGTACATGGTCTAGTGAGTCTGTTCGTTGTTTTGCGGCCTCAACGAAAACCTTTAAATTATCAATTACTTTATCCTGACCGGCGAAGTCGGAGAATGAGAGAGGTCTGAGTGCTTTTTCAAATTCCTTTTCAGAGGGTTCCATCCCTTTGCCATTTGCCTGTAAATAGTCCTCTCTCATTTGAAGTTCAAATATAATTATTGCCTATGAAGATTTTATCATTACGGACTGAAGCAGTCAGCATCAGTTCCTTATGATATTCAGGTGTATGATGAGTTTAAATCCTTTGAAGAGGCAGATTAAAGTTTAGCTGATTGGCGATGATGTTTAAGTGTTCTTTAAGCTTTTCTATTAAATCAGAATCTCAATAAAATCAAGAAGCCTAAAAAATTAAAATCTATTGCAAAACTAATTAGGTTGGTTATCTGTTAAATTTTTATTTGATGTTAAAAATTGAACGATCTTGAGGATTCTCCTCGTACCTGTTGTTTTAATGTTAGTAATAACCTAGTATTTCATTTTAAATAAAATTATTATCTTTGTAAAATATTCACTGATTCAAACTATGAATTATACATCTAAAGTATCAAGTTTTTTAGCTGATTTAGCTGATGTTTTTTCTGGGAATTATAATCATAAGAGTTCTGAGCTTGATGAGTGGAGAGAAGAACTGTTTGATATATCGGTTACTCCTACTATTCGTGATGATAAAAAGGCCTTAAAAGAAGATTTGAATACACTTCTAAAAGATACTCAAAAAGCACATAACTCGCTAAAAGAAGAGCTCTCACATGGCGAAACAGCGTAGAAGAGCTCAAGTATCTCATTCAAAAAACCACCAGGACCATATAGTTGAAGAAGTTTTTGATGATAACCTTTTACCTGACGCATCAGAAATTAAAAAACTTTCATATATTTATATTCGTTAAATTTAGTGTACAAAAACAATACTAAAAATGATTCTAAATTAGAAAAAAGTTTATAAAAAGTTTGGAAGTTAAAAAAAGGGGTTGTTACCTTTGAGATTTAATCAAACTAATAATGAATACGATTAAAGACAACTCACAAGCTCCCTCCGAAGCCGGCAATGGTACGGGTATGGCGAAAATCAGAAGTACACACTCAGGAAGATTGTATGTAACTGTAAAAGATTTGAGCGAGAGCCCTACTGTTCAAAAACAAATCGCTCAAGTCAAAGAATCCAAGACCTATAAGCGGCTTGTGCAAAAAAGACTTGAGCAAAAAAAGCAGAATTCCTAAAGCAAGTCATTACGTGGAATTCAATATCCTGATCCTGCCTCTTATTGGCGGCTATTATTTTTTATCCGAATCCTACTATTTTAAGTTTAAATACGACAGAATCTCAGACCAGTGTTTAATATTCAACTCTGCAATTGTAGGGTTTTTATTTTTAATTCTTGCCTTTATTTCTTATTTTTCTAATATTTCTTTGATATAGTCAGGATATTTACCCGCAAAATATTTTAAATATTTCTACTACAAATATGAATGAAAGTAAAACTAAGAAAATAAATGGTATCCCTTTTTCAACATTACTCATTTTTTTATAGTACTTTTTATCATTCCCACGTCCCAACTTTTCCCACTCCACGTTAAATAAATTCAAGGGCAACAACTTCTCTATCTTGTGAATCACTTTAAATTTTCCCGAGTTTAGCTTTCTATAATTTTCTAATAAGTTGACCCAATAAATACAAATCAAAATTGCACTAATTGACAATCCTAAAACCAAATACTCGTTGTTATCAAAGTCTTTAGTTTTAACATATCCAATGACTCCTATAATTGAAGTTGTCAATGTAAGGTAAAAGGTATTTGCATTACTTCTTCTATCTGACACTTTTTCAGCAGATTCAATATATATCTTGTATTGTTCAAGAATATGTTCTTGTTCCTTGCTATCAGGATATTCGTTTTCGTTAAAATTTTTTAATTTCATTATAACGCATGATCTCTTATTGCTTGGACGATTGAATTCGTGTTCCATCCAACCATTTTATACGCATTATCTGAGACAACAGAGGAAACTTGAGTATTTGCCCACGGTTTAATTCCAACTATTGGTTTAGAATTAGTAAATCCATTCTTTGCTATGTCAATTTCCTTTTTAATCCATTTACTATAAGTTGAATACTTCCCTGCCATAATTAAGACAATATGACACCCATACATCTTATTGGTAATTGCATTTTTTAATTCCTTATCCGTACCGTTAGTATGGACAGGGTCATCTTTAGGGACAGAATGATTTTTGTATGAAAAATATGTTTTGTTATTTAACATTTCACATAGTTTCTCATATGCATCTGAATATTCCCAAGAATGACTGATAAAGATTTTGTACGTTTTACTCATATTTAGTTATCATTTATTTTAATATTACAATGCTACTAAATAAATAGCATATATCACAAAAACACACAACAATACTCTAAGAAAGTATCTGAAAGATCGCAGCAATATCAACCCCCTGCCCCCCCCAGCAAAGTTTCCCTTATACACTCCCCTCAATATGTGCGATCTCCTCTTCATTGAGGTCATACAAAGAATAAACCTGCCGGTTGATTTCCTTTTCCGTCTCGGTGATCTCTGATTGCAGCCTTCTCGCTTTTTCCTTTTCTTCGTGAAACAAATCCAGCCATTCCTTCTGCTTTTTTGCCGGGATGTTGATGCCGCTCTTCCCGAGTTCCACCAGCACATCTGCGAACTCTAACGACCAGAGCCGGTTTTTCAGTTTGCTGCTGAGCGCCTTCTTAGGCGGAAAGTTGGAGGTGAGGAGGGTGAGGCAGCTTTTACTCATCTCGGCAGGCTGCTGCTTCACTGCCAGCATTTTATCTACCTGTGTCTCCAATGCCGCTTTGTCCGCTTGTGCAGCATTTGCAATAGGAAACTGCTCAATTTTATATTTCTTCCACCGGTTTGTTCCCATGCCGGTAGTGGTGCCGATTAAGTGAAAATACCACTCCGAAAGGTGAGAGTTCAGAATCCCCAGAATGTATTTGAGGCTGTCTCCGGTCATGATGAAGGTTGTAGCTTCCTGATAGTATTTTCCTTCCTCATAAGTAAACTTGGGCTTATCCGAAATCTCCCCCCAGATGATTTTTGGCTTTTCAAACTCAGGTAAGTAGGCACAATTCCTGAGATTGCTCCAGTGCTTTCCCTGATCCTGCCGTTTTTCTATTTCCGGCCTAAACTTTTTCAAATAATTGAAAACCCCCGGATAGTCCTTCGGTACATCTACCGGTTCAATGTTTTCTGATTTCAAGCCATTATGCGTATTGATGACATATTGATTCTCAAAAT
>JAPPDO010000106.1:0-1082 GCA_028821635.1 Ekhidna sp. | reverse complement strand
ATGGTATTCGTATCGCTGTACATCCCTGCCCCGCAGGATGGGTTTGATGATCTCTTCGCTTTTGGGGTCTGCCTCTATCAACTTCTCTCGGGCATCCGCATCTATGATAAACGCATCATTTAAACCGGTCAATAGACCTACTTTAATGAGGACATCCTTATTACTCAATAACATCGCATTTGCCTCTATCTTTTCTTTCAGGCTGGCTGTCATCGCCGATCCCAAAATCCAGTTGTCGTCTTGTGGTAAGTCGTATAAGTATTCGCTATAGGTGGAAGTATTCCATATAATCCGGGTTTCCCCGTTTTCTTTTGTAGTCTCTCCGCCTGATCCTTGCAAGTCCAGCAGCTTTCTCACCGGAAATGACTGACGGCACGTTCCTTTTTTCAAGGCCAAGATGTTACTTTCCACGACCGCATCTTCAAATAGTTGTTTGTCTTCAATTTCAAGCAGTGAGATCGGCTGAGTGTATTGACGGATAAATTTCCTGAGCGGCCGCCCATAGTTCGCCCTGAGCCATGAGTTAGAAGTAATGTACGAAAGATGGCCCCCTTCCTTTAGCAGCCGGATCCCTCGCTCATAAAACAGCACGTAAATGTCGGTTCCTTTTTGGTACGTTTCGTAACGGCTTTTTTCAAAGTATGCAGCGGTTTCCTGCTGTTTGGATAACGAGAAATACGGAGGATTGCCGACCACCACGTCAAAGCCGCCGGCTTGCATGATTTCGGGGAATTCCTGCTCCCAGTTAAAGGCATCTTCACCGGCCGCCTTGGGGTCGCTGATGAGACTGTTGCCCTGCTTGATGTTGTCGGTGAGGCTGGCGAGGGAGTTTTTCCTGTTGGCGGTTTTCAGCCAGAGGCTGAGTTTGGTAATTTCAACGGACTCGGCATTGAGGTCTACGCCGTAGAGGTTGTGCAGGATGATGTTTTTCTTGATCTCCCACTCGTTAGGCAGCCCATTGCCGAAGGGGTCAAGCTCATCCCGGTAGTACTTTTCTGCGGGGGTGGTCAGCCGTCTGAGCTCCTGTTCGGTTGTTTCCCATTCGGCATATAGATAGTCGAATACTTCGGTGAGGAATGCAC
>JAPPDO010000219.1:2270-5793 GCA_028821635.1 Ekhidna sp. | reverse complement strand
GCGACGGATGGGAGACCCCACCTCGAAGTAGGCCGGAAGGGTGGGTGAAGATGGCTGCTTCCTTCGCATCATCTACTGTACTCAGCAGGCAGATCACTTCCTGCGTCTGCATGGCCATGTTGCCTGCCGCATCGGCATATGTCCACGTAATCATGGTCGTGGACATGATCGGGAAAGTAGCATTTGTGGTGGCTGTAATTTTGCCGTCATCACAATTATCTCTTGCGGTGGGAGCCGTTAGGTCTGCTACAGTTGCTACCGGGCATCCTCCGGTAAGCGTTGGTAAGTTTGACGTTTCCGGCGATGGGGCTTCGGTATCGCCGATGATTACTGGCTGTGTTTGCGTGGCCATTTTGCCTGCCGTATCCCTATACGTCCATGTGATCGTAGTGCTTGCAGTGATCTGCGGAGTAAGGCGTGATGGTTCCATCGCAGTTATCGGGGGCAGTGGGGGCAGTCAGGGAGGTGATCTGCGAGCAATCCTCCAATATCGGTAAGTCTGCCACCCATAGGTGCAGGGGCCGTGGCATCGTCTATGACGACTTCCTGTGTTTGTGTGGTTGTATTTTTTGCAGCATCGGTGTATGTCCATGTGATGGTGGTATCAGAGGTAATGGGAAAATTGACGATGTTGTTGGTCACAATGACTGAACTCATGCAGTTGTCTGTGGCATTGGGAGTTGCCACTTCATTCTCCTTGAGTAAGCACTATCAGAAGATTTACGATAGAAAGATTTTACAGTTTTATTATTTAATATCCGGTTCAAAATTTTGTGATTTAAGTTGTAAATGTAAAACAATTTTACGAAGTTACAAAAAAGTTTAGTTTTTTTATTTTACTCGTCAGCAATACCTTCTTAGTAGGCGTAGTTTGTAACTACTCCTGTCTTAATTCCATTCAAAGATTTCAGACTCCTCTCCCCTAAAAAGGCGTGCACTTTTTACTGTATTGAAAGCCCGAAAATGAACCAGGTTCTCCTGATCTTCCCACACTTCATGTAAGATGCTGTTGGAGAGTGTTACCTGCTTTAGCTTTTTCACTTTTTCTATTTCAATGTAACACCACATAATATCCTTTTCTATCTCGGCACCAATAAAATTGAATGGATAAGATTTTCCCTTCTCATCCGACAGCCTGATTTTTTCAATTAAATACTTCCCAAGGCTCTTCTCTATAAAATCCCACCCGGACTCGCTCATAATATCTAGCTTATCATCTCCGGTGTATTCCCTTAACGCCAACTCAAGGTCATCTAAAAAAATCCGGACACTGATCTGTACCGCTTTTTGATCCTCTTTATATTTTATTTCTGTGACAGACACATGGAAAGGATGAGCAAGTAAATTGAAAACAAGTAAAAGATTCATCATAATGATTCAAATCTAAGCAAATGACACATGCAAGATCAAGTTCATTAGTCAAAAGGTCTGCCTATTTAGCTTCCGGTCAAGTATATTCGCCATCTTATGAGCGAATTCAGTCTGTATTTCGGCTTAGGGCTTGATCATATTTTGGACATTAACGGGTACGATCACATTCTTTTTGTAATCGTCCTCTGCGCACTATATCAATCCGGTGATTGGAAAAAAGTCCTTATCCTGGTTACTTCATTTACAGTAGGTCATTCTATTACACTTGCGCTGGCAACGTTGGAAGTGATCCGATTTAACGCTGACTTAATCGAGTTTCTTATCCCTGTAACCATTTTGTTTACCGCTGTTTCAAATCTTTTTACGAAGGATCGTCAGATTGCTGAAGGGAAAATATTAAGAAATTACATATATGCAGGTTTTTTTGGACTCATTCATGGAATGGGGTTTTCCAATTATTTAAAAACGCTGCTAGGGACAGACAAATCAATTATATTGCAACTTTTTGCCTTTAACGTGGGCTTGGAGGCAGGTCAAATAATAATTGTTGCAATTTTTATGATCGTAAGTTTTATTTTCATATCATTAGCCGCTGTGAGCGGAAGAGACTGGAAAATGATTGTCTCATCAGTAGTTGGCGGCATTGCTGCTATGCTCATGCTGGACACAGGATATTTATTTTAAAAATTAATCAAATCCAAATTAAATATATTTATGAAAAAGAGTGTTTTAATTAGTGCGGCTTTGCTTTTAACAGGAGCCATCTTTGGACAAGACCGAAGGCAGAAAGATGAAGAATGGGAACAAAAGTTTGAGCAGCTCGGAACAATGCTTCCAACGCCTAACGTTTACAGGACAGCTTCCGGAGCACCGGGAAATATGTATTGGCAGCAGAAGGCGGACTATAAAATGAAAATCACTTTAGACGATAGCAATCAATCTATCACAGGAAGTGAAACCATTACTTACTACAACAACTCACCGGATGCGTTAGAATATCTGTGGGTGCAGTTGGATCAAAATGTGAGAGCGAAGGATTCAGACACACCGTTGATCGGTCAAAATGGGATGAGAGACACGCTGAATGCAATAGCTGTCTTCCGTATGACCGGAGATGCTGCGTATGATGGTGGATTTAAAATCAGATCAGTAAAGCAGGATGGCAAAGGGATGAGCTACACGGTCAATAAAACCATGATGCGGATTGATCTTAATAAGCCTTTAAAATCAGGAGAAAGCATCTCGTTCAGTATTGACTGGAATTATAATATCAACAATCGAATGACCGATGGCGGGCGATCAGGTCTGGAGTATTTTGAGCAAGAGGACAATTATCTCTACACTATTGCACAATTCTTCCCCAGAATGGCCGTCTATATTGATAACGAAGGCTGGCAGAACAAACAGTTCCTCGGGAGAGGAGAATTTGCTTTAACCTTTGGAGATTATGAAGTTGATCTAACGGTTCCTTCCGACTTTATCGTGGGAGCTACCGGAACACTGCAAAACCCGAAAGAGGTATTGACTTTGGAACAAATGAAGCGTTTTGAAAAAGCAAAGAATACTTATGATAAACCTGTCATTATCGTCACAGAAAAAGAGGCAAAAGTAAATGAAAAGACAAAAGCCTCGGGAACTAAGACCTGGAAATTCAAAGCCGAAAATGTTAGAGACTATGGTTTTTGTGCCTCCAGAAAGTTCATCTGGGACGCAATGGCGGTCAAGTTAAGCCCGGGAAATGAGCCTTTGGCTATGTCTTACTATCCCAAAGAAGGGAACCCGCTTTGGGAAGAATGGTCAACGATCGCCGTAGCTCAGACCCTAAAGACCTACTCTAAATTCACTACGGAATATCCGTACCCCAAAGCAATATCCGTTCACACGGCATCTATTGGGATGGAATACCCGATGATTTGCTACAACTATGGAAGGCCGGACCCTGACGGTACCTATACGGATAGGATCAAGCACGGAATGATCTCCGTGATCATCCATGAAGTGGGGCATAACTTCTTCCCGATGATTATCAACTCCGATGAGCGTCAGTGGACCTGGATGGACGAAGGACTGAACACGTTCGTTCAATACCTTACCGAACAAGAACTGGAAGAAAACTACCTTGACTACGAATACCCTTCCAGAAGAGGCCCTG
>JAPPDO010000219.1:0-2260 GCA_028821635.1 Ekhidna sp. | reverse complement strand
GGCTAGAGACTGAATGCGGGCGGTCAGTACCTTGGCGAACAAGGGCTGGAAGGGAGCTACGGTGGCGAGTAGTAGCCGGCCAGAAGAGGCTCCGCCGAAGATATCGTTCCTTACATGAGTGGAGAAAGAGGTCTGGTGAGACCTATTATGACTAATTCTGAGCAAATCAGGCAGTTTGGGAACAACGCCTACGCTAAGCCGGCCACCGCATTGAATATCTTGAGGGAGACAGTCATGGGACCCGAACTTTTTGATAAAGCATTTAAAACTTATTCGGAGAGATGGGCCTTCAGGCACCCTACTCCGGCTGATTTTTTCAGAACAATGGAAGATGCCTCCGCAGTGGATTTGGATTGGTTTTGGAGAGGCTGGTTTTATGGCACTGACTACGTAGATGTGGAACTTAGCAATGTAAGATGGTTCCGAATGCAAACCGAGGAGGATGGACTGGAGACAAGAAATATCAAAGGGTCCGCTCAGGCGATTGATGGAAAAGATACAGATAAAGCGAAAGATTTTGGATCAGTACCGGAGCCTTTTGTGCTTGAAGAATGGGACGGCAAATACGGAGAGTTTAATCAGAGTTTTGATAATAATAAAGTCAGGCAAATGGCCAATAAGAAGAATTTCTACGAGCTTACCTTAAGAAATCAGGGAGGACTCGTAACGCCCGTCATCATTGAGTGGACATACGCTGATGGGACAACAGAGTTACAAAAAATGCCGGCTGAGATTTGGCGAATCAACGAAAAAGAGGTGCAGAAGGTCTTCGTAAAAGAAAAAGAAGTCACTAAAGTGGTGATAGACCCTAATAGGAAAACAGCCGATACCTACACGGACAACAATGTCTTTCCAAGAGTAAATGAACCGGACAGATTTGAAGAATTTAAGAAAAACAAAAGATAACATCCGGCGTAGAAACATATAAATTGAAAAAGAGAGGCATTAATTAAGTCTCTCTTTTTTATCTTGTACCAAATATTTCAAATTCATGCAAAAAAGTACTTTTTTCATTCTCACGACATCTTTTGTGTTTGCCTGCTCTTCCTGCTCCTCAACATCAAACGAAAAAATGGAGCCGATGGAGGGAGAAACAGAATTTATAGCTTACAACAATCCTCCGGCGGACGGTTTCAACCAAGAAGAATCCGACATGCTAGCCATGCTTTTAGCTGATAAAGTAATGCAGGCGATGGGTGGAAGGCAAGCGTGGGACAATACTCGATTTTTATCGTGGAACTTCTTCGGAAGAAGAGACCACCTGTGGGATAAAAAAACCGGAAATATAAGAATTGAAGTCCCCGCAGATAATTTGACTATCCTAATGAACATCCATTCAAAAGAGGGCTCCATTTATAAAGAAGATCAGATAATGGGGGACTCAACAGACTACTATCTCGAAAAAGGATATAGCTGGTGGGTCAATGATACTTACTGGCTGGTGATGCCTTATAAATTGAAAGATACCGGCGTTACATTAAAATACATTCGCGAAGACACCACCCTGAGCGGGACACGCTCAGACGTAATTCAACTTGCCTTTGAAAATACCGGCTTAACACCTCAAAACATTTATGAAGTATGGGTTGATGCTGATTCAAAACTGATCACTCAATGGAGTTATTATCAGGATTCAAGTGCCGCTGAACCCCGGTTTACCCTAGAGTGGACGGACTATAAAAAAATCGGAAAGATCATGCTCTCAGGAGGAAGAGGAATATATAAATTAGAAAATATCAGGGTCTTTGATGAACTCTCAGCAGAAGTTTTAAGCGATGTCAATCAAAGCATTTCTCTACTAAATTGATTATTCAGATGGATTGGATTTACTGATTTAATCCTTTAAGTGGTCGTATTATTTATGAAACAGAAACATGACGAGTTTAATTGAAAACTTCCAAGTTGAAAGGTTGGAACAGCGTTCCGATATAGGCTGAATTAGAGTAATAGGTGTAACCTGTGAAGGCATAGATACTCATCTTATTTTTAAACTTCATTGATTTTTGGAACTGAAATTACCGAAATCCCCGCCTTCAGATAATGACACTTTGTATGAATCTTTACCAACCGGGTTATAGAGCATACTGGAAGGTTTTTTTAGCACAAAGAGCACAAAGTACACTAAGAAGATGCCATATTTAAAGCATAGCTAAGTATTAAATTAAAAAAAAAAATCGAAAAAACGTTTGCACCTTTACAAAATTGTTTTATGTTTACGTTTTAAATAATAAAATCATGAAACGGATATTAAATTCTAAAA
>JAPPDO010000137.1 GCA_028821635.1 Ekhidna sp. | reverse complement strand
GGGGTCAGTATTATTAGCTAAATAACGATTACACTCTCAAATACCGGCGTACTGCGTATTATATGTGTTATTTAAGGGGCCGCTGGTTGTTGTCCATTCATGCCGGTGCATATCTATCCAGATACCCCCATCAAACCAATCACCGCCTTTCGCTGGTATTGCCATCTCATCAGAAGAAACCTCCTGAACAGAGAAATAGTTATTGTGCCCCGCTGTGCCGGACAAGAGCGTATTATATGCACTCGCCACTGTGGCTCCGGATCCACCTCCACTACCCCCATCTCCTCCACCTCCTTCGGGATTCTCTGTCGTCACATTTTCACTAAGCTGATCGCTTAAATCTGTCTCTAAATCATTGCAAGAGGAGATTAATGCTCCACTGATCAGCACATTAAATAAAAATTTAAAATATTTCATAGTTCCTGTCATTATTTAAAAGTTACGTTTAATCCTAGAGTAAACGTTCTAGCAGTAAAATAGTTATTTCTTCTGTCAATTCCCGGTGATAACACGTCCGGGTTTACAAGAAATTCCGCTCTTCCACCATTATCTGTTGTCCCAACGTCCGTTAAAGAAGGTTCAGGATCAACTCCGGTATAATCGGTTATTGTAAAGGCATTCAACACATTAAAGGACATTCTTACATTAGAAAACACATCACTGCTGCTCATGTCAAAATTATAGGCTAGCGTAACGTTATCTAATTTCACGAAGTCTGCTTTCTCAACATAATAAGAACCATATCGTGCAGTCGTTAAATCCGCTATTGACAGTTCCGTATCAAGTGAATTATATCCTGCCTGACCAGGTATTCTTGGTTCATAAAAAGCCCTGAATGTGTTTACCAGACTATGCCCGAAAGCACCTCTAAAGAAGGCATTCAAATCCCAATTTTTGTAAGATACCTGGTGAGTCCATCCTAACTCAAAGTCAGGGATACCTTTACCAAGTTGTTGAAAATCTCCATTAGGATTTAGTGCTGCGTCTTGATTTGAAAGTATCTGACCGTCACCATTTAAGTCAGCAAAAATCGGTTGTCCCCTGTCATCTACTTGTCCTGTAAACACAGGCCCCCAAATTTGACCAATTTCTTCTCCTACCGCTACCCTTATTAATTCTGTGTCATTTTGACCGGGTGCTCCCAAATTGGCACGGGTCTCCTCATCAATGATAAACTCTTCCAATGTAGTCTTGTATGAGGAGAAGACAATACCGGTTGAGTAATCTAAATCTGTGTTTTTCACTAAATCATAATTCAAATTGACCTCAATACCTTGTGTTTGGACTTCTCCAACGTTTTGAAATTGTGTTCCGTCAAAACCTGCTGTGGCTGCATCAACAGTTACAGGCAGTATAAAATCTTTTACATCTCTTGTGTAGGCATCAATGGAGCCGTTAAGTCTGTCTGAGACGAAGTCTATTCCAACGTTAATTTCTGCCTTCTCTTCCCACTTTAAATCAGGATTGCCGACTCTTAGGATGCTAGTCGTAGTAAGGTCATCATTAAATTCTCTTGCAGTTAAAAATAAATTTGCTTCTGAAGGTAATGATCCAGTTATACCATATCCTCCCCGAAGTTTCAAGGTATTCAAAGGGAGATCAACGAATTTATCTATATCTACGCCTATTCCTAACGATGGGAAAGTACCGTATTCGTTACCCGGACCGAATCTGGATGAGCCTTCTCTTCTAACGGAAGCGTTAAGATAGATTCTGTCTTGAAAAACAAAATTTGCCCTTCCAAAAAAGGCAATAATTCGTTCATCCGGAGAACCGGCAGATTCTATAGTTACCCGCTGAGGAGTAGCGGATAGCTGATCCCTAGAGTTTTCAATAAAGTTTAATCCTTCTTCGTCTGCGGCAAAGTCACCGGCTTCAATCAAGAACTCAGAAAAAGAGGATTCCTGCCAAGAATACCCTGCCGTAATAGATAAATTTAAATCACTAAAAGTATTTGCATACGTTGCAAAACCTTCAAATAGCGTGAAGTTATCATCTTTAGCAAATCTTCTTGCTAACCCATTTCTGTTGACTCCTCTGAAAAAAGCTGTATTGCCGTAGTATTCACCATTGTATTCGCTAATATTTTGTTGTGCAAAAGTTGCTGTTGCAGATATGTTATCAGTGAATGAATAAATAGCGGACACATCGTAGTTAAGCGTTTTCTTTTCCCCTATGTTGGTGTTTTGATCAATGATTGATCGGGGATTAAAGTTGTCAAATAATGCCGCTTCAAAATAGTCCCCAAACTGAACATAATCAGCTGCGTTTCCGACGTTAGCATTTATGCCAAAAACCGGAGCGGTAGGATTATAGACAGTCGCATATCGTAATGCTTCGTTGAATGAAAAGTTACTCTCCCTGTTCGTCAGCGCAAGGTTTACACTCAATTTCAGTTTATCCTGAATGGCTCTGGTTGAATAGTTAGCCCTCGTATTTATTTGGTCAAAGCCTGAATTTTCCAAGATTCCGTTCACATCTCTAAAGTTCACAGAAAATCGGTAATTACTTTTACCTGAATTGCCGGAAAGCGAAACGTTGTGTATTTGAGTAAAAGCATCCCTAGTCACTTCATCATACCAGTCGGTGGAAGAGCCCAAGTCATTTCCAAACTCCCTAAAATCCGCAGCACTGAGTACTTCTATCTGTCGTTGTATTGTTGAAACGGAGAACTGTCCGTTGTAATCTACTCTTGAGCCTGATTTTACTCCTTTCCCGGATTTAGTAGTTACCAGTATTACTCCATTTGATCCCCTTGACCCATAAATCGCTGCTGCGGATCCATCTTTAAGCACGCTGATATTTTCAATATCATTCGGATCTACGTTGTCCAATGAAGACCCAATGACACCGTCAATTACAACTAAAGGCTGCGTATTTGCTCCAATGGTGGAAATCCCCCGCACCCTAATGGTTGCGTTAGAGTTAGGGTCTCCTCCACGATTGACAACGGTCAATCCTGCTACTTTGCCCTGCAAAAGCTGTCTAGGGTCATTAATTGGCCCTCTATTGAAAGATTCTTCATCAATGCTGACCGTCGCACTTGTTATTTCCTTCTTATCCTGCGTGCCGTAACCAACCACAACCACTTCTTCAAGCAGTTCTGAATCAGATGCTAAGGTCACATCAATAGTAGTTCTGTTTCCTACAATGATTTCTTGCGTTATGTATCCAACGTAAGAAACGACTAGAACATCCTCAGCGGATGCTAATATGGAAAAAGAACCGTTAAGGTCAGTGCTTGTACCAGAGGTTGTTCCTTTAATTTGAACTGTTACCCCCGGAAGACCCTCCCCCGAATCACCATCCAGAATAGTTCCGGATATTGTCTTCTGTGCATAAATAATTATGCAGCTAGACAGTAGTAAAGTAGTAAGTAATATTCGTTTCATATAAAATGTTAAAATTTTTGTGATAACTCAAAATTTCTTCTTTGTCAAGTTGTCAAACTACAGGATTTGAATACCCTGTATTTCTTTCGTAAAACTACAAAATAGTCAATAACCAAGTCGCTAATCCTTAAATTTTTATTGAATTTCATTATAAATTGGAATTTAATCAAACAGAAATACAAAAAAAATCGACATGAACATTCTCAACAAGAGTGATTTATACAAAATGTTACGTGACTTCTTCTTTCAAGAAGAGAGTTTTTTTAATCAACATTTATGAATGAAAAATCGGCTAATGGTCTGGGGCAGCGTGATCTGCCCAGGAGTCGAACCTGGAACCTACTGCTTAGAAGGCAGTTGCTCTATCCGGTTGAGCTAGCAGACCTATTCACTTTAAAGCGGAGAGAGGGGGATTCGAACCCCCGGTACGATTTCTCGCACGCATGTTTAGCAAACATGTGGTTTCAGCCACTCACCCACCTCTCCGGATGCCTTAAAAGAAAAGCAAATGTAGAAAATAACAGAGAGAAAGCGGCATCAACCGGATGATATTCATAAAAGTTGAAAAAAAATTTGGTAATCGTCAAATGGGAATGTATATTTGCGATTAATTCATTTTTTTATTTATTTATGTTATTGAGTCCTGATCCATTCGGTTCAGGGCTTTTTTTATGTACCACTTCCAAGAAATCTTCAGAAATCATCTGATACTTCTCTAAAAAGTAAAATTCACTAAGTCACTTCATCCGTTAGATTTGCGTTGCTAAGACGATCATAGATTCAAAATCTTAAAATACTTAGCGAAAATCGGGTGCTAGTCCGAATCAAAAAATACTATTATACACAACTGTACACATGAAATGGGTGTATTCATTTGGCACATTTGAGCTAATCGTTATTGGACTTTTTAGTCTATTCTATCTTTTGTTTTTGATAAGAGTTATTCGTATCACTAATAAATTAGGGCTTCCTTTCAGAAGGGTAATCATTAAATCCATTCTCCGCATACTTTATTTTGGCTTGATCGTGACGGCTCTCTTGGGCCCGAGTTTTGGAGAAACTTTTAGGGAGATAAAGACGGTGGGGAAAGACATCTTTATCTGTATAGACCTGAGTCAATCAATGAATGCGGTGGACATTCAGCCGTCAAGGCTTGCCAAAGTTAAATTTGAACTAAAAAATATTGTCAAAGCATTCAACTCGGATCGAATTGGCTTGATCATGTTTAGCAGCGAGGCTTATCTGCAATGTCCTTTAACTTATGATAATAGTGCTTTGAATCTTTTTATACAGACCTTGAGCACGGAGATGGTGCCGAACTACGGCACTGACTTTGGCCCTCCGTTAGAGATGGCGATGGGAAAGCTTATTGACGAGGATACTATCTTAACGAGGTCGAAAGTAAAGATTGTCATACTTTTAAGCGACGGAGAAGATTTTGGTGATAATACCGATAATGTAGCCGAAGAACTTGAAGAGGAAGGGATATCATTGTTTACTCTGGGCGTTGGCACTCAGAAAGGAAGCAAAATTCCAATCAGGGCAGGCTTCAAGAAAGATAGGAAGGGTAAAGAAGTTGTATCTAAGCTTAATTCATCCTCCCTCAGAGAGTTGGCCAATAATACCGACGGTGAATATTTTGAGATCAATGAGTCTAGAAATGATACACAGCGTTTAATAAGTGCTATCAACAAGGTTGAAGGAGATCTGCGTGAAGCGAAAAAAGTTGATGCTACCCAGAACAGGTATTTTTATTTTTTAGTTGCTGCACTTGTATTGATGATCGTAGATTTGTTATTCAATATTAAGTTAATCAGGCTATGAGACTACTTCTTATCACATTATCAATTCTCTTTTCAAGCAACCCAAAAGAAATAGCTAAAATCAATTCAATTAAAAAAGAAGCAGAAAAAGCGTATCTCTCCGGAGACTACCAACTGGCAGCACTAAAATATAGCCTTCTTTCGGATTCATTGAATGTTGAAGATGACCTGATAAAACTTAATTTAGGACATGCCTATTTCAATCTGGGGGACACCTCCGGTGCTAAGCTAAGCTATGAGAAACTTGGAATGTCCTCTGACAAGAAGCTGAAGTCCATTGCTTATCAACAATTAGGAGTGATGAGCAAAGAGGCTGGCAAGCTGGAACAATCCCTACAGCAGCTAAAGTCTGCAATCAAAGCTGACCCCGCTAATGAAGATGCCATATACAATTATGAGGTAGTAAAAAAGTTGCTGAAAGAGCAAAAAGAACAGCAACAACAAAATCAAGATAAAGAAAATCAGGATCAGAACGAGGAGAAAGACGAAGGGCAGAATAAAGACCAAAAAGATCAGGATCAGCAAAACAAAGACGGCGAACAAGAACAAAAAGATCAGCAAGGTCAAAACCAAGATCAATCT
>JAPPDO010000455.1 GCA_028821635.1 Ekhidna sp. | reverse complement strand
TGCCTCCATTGCTTTATCTCGTTTAACAACTGTGCAAACCCAACACCCAAAGCGGCTATTTCCGCATGACGGTGTTGTGGCATCTATCACCAGAGGGCAGTCGCCGCTATTGGCATTTTTGTAAAGCGTTATTAACTCTTTGTTAGATGCCTTCCAAGGGGATGGAACTTGAGCTAGGTATTGCCACAAATCATCGGTTCTCACATCTTTAATAGCGGCATATACGTAGGCGTTAGGTAGTATATGTTTTCTTAATCTACTGCCTTTAACTTCTCGCTTTTTTAAATTTTTGGCTCTATTGGAACTCTCTTCACTCCTTGTTCCTAAAAGGATGATGACTTCACCGGAATCACTTATCTTTTCAAGGATAAATTTAGTGGTAGGATTGATTTTTAGCCTTTCTGTGCACCATCTGAATACGTTGTTGGGAGAAGGGTATCCTTTGCCTATAAGATTAACCCAAAAGGTGTCTTCTAAAACAGGTGTAGTTTGCTTAATGATTATGGGCAATCCTTGACTATGGGCTTCTGTTTGAATCTTCGTTAAGACTTTTTCGACGTAATCAAGGATTTTTGGATTTTCAACCAAAGTATTATTACAAACCACGTAAATCTGCCTTGTTCTTAGTTGATCGGGAATCTGTTTAAGAGCTAACCAAGTAAGCTGTAAAAGGAGGGTAGAATCCTTGCCCCCACTAAATCCGACGATCCAAGGTTTTCCATTATCCTTTTCCAAATATTGTTCCCGAATTTCCTCAATGAGTTGTCTGAAATCAAATACCATTAGCGCAGATACATTTGAAATTTAGTCCTTACTGACTGTAATCCTTATTTTCTATACAATTAAGTAGCTCGTAGCTCCTCTTACCGCTTTTAAAATCTGTTATCGCTAAATTGAAAAAATAAATATAAAGACAGCTACTTCATTGTAACTTTATATTTCCACGTTAGCTGATTTTTTGAGAGTAATCTCAAAAATTTTCAAGCTAATTTAACAGCAGATTTTAAGAAAATGACGACAGAATGAAGAAATTATTTTTTACACTTCTTTTCGGGTTTAATCAGTTGGGTGTTGCCCAGCGTTATTTGCCAAAATCTACCGGTGTGGGAACGTCCGGTGTGAAAGCGCATGGAGAGTTAGTACAGCACTCCTACTACACACTCTCCTATTTAGAAGATTTTGAACAGGCTGAATGGGTTTACTATGTATTGAACCCCGAAATGCTAAAAGGAAGTACCCCCCGTACTGATAATTTTAGAGCAGACCCCAACATTTCAACAGGTTCGGCACAATTAGCCGATTATAAAAATTCCGGATTTGATAGAGGGCATCTTGTGCCGGCAGGAGATATGAAAGTAAATAATCTTGCCATGAGTGAAAGTTTTTATCTATCTAATGTGTCCCCCCAGTCCACCGCTTTCAACAGGGGGATATGGAAGAAACTGGAAACCCTAATCAGGGAATGGGCAGGTAAAGAGGAAGTACATATTGTAACTGGCGGAATACTTATCACCGGACTAAAGGAAATTGGCATTAATAAGGTTGATGTACCAAAACATTTTTATAAAGTTCTTTATGCCCCTAAAAAGGGTAAAATGATAGCCTTTGTACTACCCAATGAGAGAGGACAAAAAGTATTATCAGCGTATGTTGTAAGTGTTGATACAGTTGAGAAACTAACAAATATTGATTTTTTCCCTCAACTTGTAGATGAAGTTGAAGAAAGACTTGAAAGTAAAGTAAACCTTTCCAATTGGACATTCTCAATAAGTAAACCACATAAGACCTCAAAAAGCGGTAGTATCACTTCATCTTCACAGTGTATAGGTATTGCAAAATCAACGGGATTCAGATGCAAGAACAAGACAAAAAAGGAGAATGGTTATTGTCATGCTCATCAAAGTCAATCCCCTGACTATGTTAAACCAAAACCGGTTAAATATTTCGGCAGATGTAATGCGACCACCCAAAAAGGAATAAGGTGCAAAAGGAATGCTTCAAGTGGTTCGTACTACTGTTGGCAGCACCAGTAATTAAGGTAAGCCCTGTAATTTTGCAACTATGCGGGATAAAATTCTCATCGTCGATTTTGGCTCTCAATACACCCAGTTAATAGCCAGAAGGGTAAGAGAATTGGATGTTTATTGTGAAATTTATCCTTTTAATAAATACGAATTGACCTCTGACATCACAGGGGTGATTCTTTCAGGAGGCCCCTGTTCTGTCCTTGATACGGAATCCCCGAATATTACCATAGACAGTCAGAAAAATGTGCCGATTTTAGGAATTTGCTATGGAGCGCAGCTGCTTGTAAAAAGTCACAGAGGTACCGTTGCTAAATCAAATCACAGGGAGTATGGGAGAGCAAATCTTACAGGAATTGATTCACATTCTGAGTTACTAAAAGATATAAAGACAGGCAGCCAAGTGTGGATGTCCCATGGGGATACTATCACAGACTTGCCAAATAATTTTAAACCGATAGCCAACACAGCGTCTATTCCTGTAGCCGCTTTCAAAATTGAAAATAAGCGCATATATGGAATTCAATTTCATCCCGAAGTTACACACAGTGAGCAAGGGAAGACGATTCTAAGGAATTTCGTAGTCCACATTTGCAAAGCATCACAAGACTGGACTCCTGATTCTTTCGTAAAAGAGACCGTGTCTAAATTAAAATCCAAACTAAGGGATGATAAGGTCGTCTTAGGGTTATCAGGAGGGGTTGATTCTTCGGTCGCAGCAATGCTGATCCATCAGGCAATAGGGAAAAATCTCTACTGTATTTTTGTAGATAATGGGCTTCTCAGAAAAGATGAATTTAGGGATGTATTAAAATCCTATGATGGGTTAGGGCTGAATGTGAAGGGGGTCGATGCCAAAGATCGTTTCTATGAAGAACTCGCAGGAGAACAAGATCCGGAAAGCAAACGGCGTATCATAGGCAGCACTTTCATTAAGGTTTTTGATGAGGAGGCAAAAAGAATTAAAAATGTCAGATGGCTCGGGCAGGGTACCATTTATCCTGACGTAATTGAGTCTGTTTCCGTAAATGGCCCCTCGGCAACCATTAAATCTCACCATAACGTTGGAGGGCTTCCTGCCAAGATGAATTTACAGGTAGTAGAGCCATTAAATACACTTTTTAAAGATGAGGTTCGGAACGTTGGTAACACATTAGGGATACCGGATTTCATTTTAGGCAGACATCCGTTTCCGGGTCCCGGTTTAGGTATTCGGATTCTTGGTCATATCACCGGTGAGAAAGTGCGTATTTTGCAAGAGGTTGATGCTATTTTTATTGATGGGCTTAAAGAAGAGGGGCTTTATGATGAGGTTTGGCAGGCTGGTGCAATACTACTCCCCGTTCAATCTGTTGGGGTGATGGGCGATAAACGAACATACGAATCGGTCGTTGCTTTGCGGGCCGTCACAAGCCTTGACGGTATGACTGCCGACTGGATACATTTACCTTATGAATTTTTGGGTAAAGTATCAAATAAAATCATCAATCAGGTAAAAGGAGTCAATCGGGTAGTTTATGACATAAGCTCAAAACCTCCGGCTACTATAGAGTGGGAATAGTTGTTAATTTTAAATAAAAACAAACTACTGTGAAACGCTTAATCTCCTCCGCTCTTGTTTTTTCATTTTTATTCGGGTTCAGCCAGTCCGCTCAGAAAGAGTATTTGGAAGCAAAGCGGCAATTTTCTTTGGGTAATTATTCCTCCGCTCAGTTGTCGTTCAAATCCCTCGTCAATGACAATACCTTCGGTGCTTACTCCTCATTCTATTATGCACTTTCAGGTTTAAAACAGGGGAATAAAAAAGAAGCTTATGATATGTTTCTTCAGATTGTTCGTAACTATCCAAAATGGAATAAAATCGAAGAAGTAAATTACTGGCTAAGCCACATAGCACTTTCTCTTAAAAAATATCAGGAAGGCTTTACTCATATTGAAAGGCTGTCTGACGGTTTAAAGGAGTCTTTGCTAAGAAATCAATTTTCCGACTACACAGTTGATGATCTGAAAAAAATCCATGAAATAGTTCCCGATAACAGACGGCTCGCTAACTATCTGATTAAGGGAATTCTTGCGCAGCCTTACAGCGAAAGAGACTACACACTACTCTCGCACCTTAGCAATAAATTCAATATTGACGTAATGGGTGCAGCGAGGGAACTGAAAGTAGTAAAGAAAAATAAGTATGCAATCGCCGCCGTCCTGCCGTTCATGTACGAGTCGTTAGAAAACCCCTGGACGGTTATAAAGAACTCCGTTATTTTCAATCTGTATCAGGGAATGAAAATGGCCCAAAATGACTTGAAAAAAGATGGGATATTACTGGAAATCTTCCCCATTGATACAAAAAAACAAAGGTCCGAAACCCAAAAGATTATCTCAGACAGAAGCCTTGAAAATGCTGACGTAATCATTGGCCCACTGTACGAAGGGCCAAACGATGTAATGGATCAATATTCAAAGGAAAATGAAATCCCTATGATCAATCCATTGTCTTTTAATAGTGAGATAGTCAAGGACAACCCCTATTCATTTTTATTCAAACCATCATATCACACACAAGGAAAAGTGGCGGCAGTTTACGCTAAAGAAAACTTTAAGGAAAATAAACTAGCCTATATCCTCTATGAAAACCGCAGAGATAGCATCGTTGCAAGTGCATACAAAGAAGAAATTGAGAAAGAAGGGTTTCTGGTTGTAAGGTTCGAGCAAATGACTAACGAGTCGGCGCGGCAAATTCAAAAAGACTTTACTGAAAAGTATGAATTTAGGTTAGACACTATGTACACAGCCGGACAGTTGGACTCCATTGACCTTTTGCCGGGGAGGTATGTCAAAAAGGTAGAGGTGGTAGAGATAGTCACCGATCTCGCCCTTGCCCTTGATCCAGGCCTCCGCCTCCGGGTGCGAGAAGTTCAGTTGGGCGCCGATGTGATAGCCGGGGAGGTAGACCAGCGGCACACCCGAGGAGAAGAGGAGCCGGGAGGCATGGGGATCCTGAACCAGGTTCAGGGAAGGGGTGTTGGCGAGATCGACCCATGTGGGATATCCGGAGGTCCAGTTGACCACCATGCGGGAGGCGATCTCGGGCGCCATCAGCAGCGCCGAGGTGACGTTGGTGACGCATCCGATGGCCACGACGTGCAGCACGCGCTCGTCATCGGCCAGCGCCGCCTCGATAATGCGGTGGGCGCCCTCGCTCTCGACCGGGACATCCGGCGCCGGCATGTACCGGTCCGAGCCCCGGAACACCAGGCCGTCCCCGGAGATGCCCAACTTGCCGAGCACGCGGTGGATCTCCTCGTACGACTCCTCCATGCCCTCGGCCGGACCCACCAGTTGGAGGTCGTCGGGCCCGATCCCTTGGGCGATCAGGTGGCGAGCCCACGCGCCGTACTTGTTCTCCACCTCGCCGGTGGTGGTGCCGGTCCGGAGGGCCTCAACCTCGGCCACCAACTCCGCCCGCATGTGGAGGTGCCCGAACGGCTCGGCGACGATGGCCTCGATCTCGATGCGGTCGGGTGAGAGCAACGCCCAGGCGAGGGCGAACTGGTCATCTATCTCGTTGGCGGTGTCGGTGTCGATGAGAACCCGGGCCGGCCCGGGACGGTCGGCGAACATCTCGAGCCGCCGCTCGTCGCTCACGCTGGGGAACACCGCCATCTAGCACCTTCCACAAATTGAACCCGACCTCGGGGCTCGGAGCCCACAATCTACCCGAACACCAGGACAGGAAATCCAAGGATCGTCTTAGTCCTGACACCTTGCGCCCGAGCACCGGGTGCC
>JAPPDO010000267.1 GCA_028821635.1 Ekhidna sp. | reverse complement strand
CGGCAGCGTGAGTGCAGTGATTTCCAGGTTCCGCGTGTAGGTCTGAGCGTCGATGCCCGCATCAGCATCAAAAACCGGCGACCTGTTGCCGCCGTCGTCTTTCTTGCAGGCTGCCATTAAGTGTATTTTTTGCCGAAACAAGGTAAGTCAGTTGTTATTTAATCACCTGTCTATGCTAAATTAGCAGTATCAGATATTTTATGAATGTGATTTAATCGTTTTGTCTGTTTAAAATTGGCAATACTGGTTTTTCTATTCAAAATGGTATAAGAATATCATCGTAGCGGTAAAAGCAGGCTTTTTCTCTCCTTTAATTTCTAATAAAGCATCTACTTCTGCTTTCGAGGTGCCTCTAAGATTTGCAAGTGCTTTAAGCGTGGCTGTTAGTTTTATTTCATCATTTACTTTGACCGCTTGCCCATACTTGAGTTTATCCATCCCATAATTCACCAGCATCTTCACGTTATTGAATTGTGCAATTTGTTCCCACAGATAAGGCACGAGCGACAGGACAAGGTATCCATGTGCGATTGTGGTTCCAAAAGGCCCTTTTTTAGCACGCTCTTCATTGACGTGTATCCACTGGTGGTCAAGTGTTGCATCTGCAAAGCGGTTGATCTGTTCCTGGTTAATTTTATGCCATTCAGATGCGCCCATTACCTGACCAAGATATTGCTCAAATTCGTTGTGATTGTTGATAACCAGTTTTGCCATCAGTTTATTTCTTGGAATTGCGAATTTAGCTCAAGCGGTTGTTTAGGCCAACTCAAACGATGAGTACTCCTTTTCAAATGCTGCTTTGATCTGTTCATTGGCAAGATTTCCAATACTTCCTACATGCGTATGTTTGACCTTCCTTGTTGGGGCATACCTGCCCGTTTTGACTTTATCGGCCACCTGCTTGTAAGCCTCTCGGAATGGCATTCCATCAAGTACCAGTCGATTTACTTCTTCAACTGTAAACAGCAGGTCATATTTCTCTTCTTCGATGAGATTTTCACTAACCTTTAAGTTTTCAGTCATCGCAATGGTAACATCAAGGCAGTCTTTCAACCCTTGAAATGCTGGCATAAAACTCTCTTTCAATACTTGCAAATCTCGGTGGTAACCTGTGGGAAGGTTAGCTAAAATCAAGCTAATCTCTTGTGGGAGACTTTGCAGTTTATTGCACTT
The DNA here is from genome assembly GCA_028821635.1 of Ekhidna sp. GTDB lineage: Bacteria > Bacteroidota > Bacteroidia > Cytophagales > Cyclobacteriaceae > Ekhidna. The sequence continues at coordinate 4,651 of JAPPDO010000267.1, read as the reverse complement.
TGCACGGACGAGCTCAAAGCCATCAGGGTTCTGTTTATGCGGCATAATGCTTGATCCGGTGGTATACTTTGAATCCAGTTGAAAGAACCCGAAATCCTGTCCTGTGTAAAGGCATACGTCCGTAGCCATTTTTGAAAGGGTCGCCGCTAATGAGTTCATTGCAAAAGAAGTAATTCGTTCATTTTTGCCACGTGTCATCTGGGCATAAACAACGTTGTGATTCAAACCCTCGAAACCCAGTTGCTCGGTTGTATAATTTCTATCGAGAGGAAGAGAGGAGCCATATCCGGCCCCTGATCCCAAAGGGTTTTTATTGGCCACCTGATAGGCTGCTTTTAAGATAATCAAGTCGTCTATCAGGCTCTCAGCATGTGCTCCAAACCAGAGCCCAACAGAAGAGGGCATGGCTACCTGCATATGTGTATAGCCGGGCATTAAGATGTCTTTAGTCGCTTCGCTTTTTTGCTGAAGTAATTCAAAGAGTGCTTTGACTCTAACCACGACCTGTTCGAGGTTATCTTTGGTAAATAGCTTGAGGGCTGTTAAAACCTGATCGTTGCGTGAACGTCCTGTGTGTACTTTTTTACCGATATTGCCAAGATCTTCCGTCAGTTGCAACTCTATTTGTGAGTGGCAGTCTTCTACCCCTTCTTTAATTTGAAAAGAACGATTGAGTGTTTGTTCTTTGATGGAGTCTAATGCTTTGAGTAATAATTTCGATTCTTTATTCGTAAGTAATGAAATCTTATTGAGCATTTTTACATGCCCTATGCTTGCTAAAACATCATAATATGCCAAATCCAGGTCAAGTTCTTTATCCTTACCGATGGTGAATCGCTCAAATAGCTTATCCATTGGTTCGTTTTTGTCCCAAAGTTTCATGTGTGTCCATTTTGGAGTTATTTCGATTGATTAAAAAGTTGAGTTAGAAGGCTTATGTAGCCATTAATGCCGTCTTTTATTTCATTTAAGATGATGTACTCATCCGCAGTATGGGATCGTTCTGACTTTCCGGGTCCCATTTTAAAAGTCGGAAAATCCATCACGGCTTGGTCGGAGCATGTGAGCGACCCAAATTTTTCAATCCCTAACCGGTTGCTGGCATGTACAATTGCCATATCGTGTGGTAAGCGGGAGGGGTTTAATCGAAAAGACCTTGGCTGTACGCTACTCTTGATATTTTGCTTGATGATCTCAAAGACTTCCTGATTAGAATACGCATCCGTGGTTCGAACATCTACCACAAAGTGACATTCATCCGGAATCACATTATGCTGATAGCCGGCATTAATCATTGTAGTGGTCATTTTTACAGAACCAAGATATTCTGATTCTTTTTCAAAAGAAAAACCTCTTATCCGGTTGATGTCTTCCATTGCTTGATAAATGGCATTGTGCCCTGCTTCATGAGCGGCATGACCGGCAATCCCTTTTGCATAACAGTCCAGTACCATCAATCCTTTTTCTGCTACTGCCATTTTCATGTCTGTTGGTTCACCAACCATGGCAAATTCGATGGGTTTGAGTTGAGCTAAAATGGATTCTACGCCATCTGTTCCGGAGTTCTCCTCTTCTGCGGTAGCGGCAATTATCAGGTTATAGGGCAGCGACTCTTGGTGATAGAAATGAATAAAAGTCATGATCAACGATACAAGGCATCCACCGGCATCATTACTGCCCAAACCATATAATTTGTCATCTTTGATGATGGCTGAGAAAGGATTTAATGAATACCCGCTATTGGGTTTGACTGTATCGTGGTGTGAGTTGAGGAGAATGGTGCGTTTCTCAGGATCAAAGTCTTTATTTTTTGCCCAGACGTTATTTCCGACACGGAAACTGATAATCTTCCTATTAGCAAAAAAATCCACAATTATTTCGGCAGTGTTATCCTCTTCTCTACTCAAACTTGGTGTTTCAATGAGATTGGAAAGCAAAATCAATGCCTCCTTGTAATAGCTATCAATGGATGGTTGTGTATTCATTAAAATCCGGATTTTGTAAATGGGATAAAGCCGAAGCGTCTAATAGTCGAACCTTGCTCACTCCTTCTCCAATGGTCCTGAAAGCATTTTCGATTTTGGGAATCATACCACCGGTGATAGCCTTTCCCTTTTTCAAGACTTCATAACGGGATTTATCAATTGATCGAAGAAGCGACTCAGGATCGTTAATATCCTGCATTACTCCTTTGTGTTCAAAAATGAAGTTAAGGCTGACCTCAAACCGCTGAGCCAATGCTATGGCTATCTCGCTTGCGACGGTATCTGCATTGGTATTTAACAAATGACCGGCCTCGTCGTGGGTAATCGGAGCCATAACAGGTACTAGGTTCTTGACGATTAGTCCTGACAAAAAATTTGAATTAACCGTTTCAATATCCCCTACCCAGCCAAAATCTAATCCCTCTTTGGTTTTCCTTTTATGTGCCTTTATACTGTTGCCGTCAGCACCTGTCAGTCCAAGGCTTTTGATGCCTCTGGCACTCAATGATGCTACCAATTTTTTATTGATCAAACCCGCATACGTCATAACAACCACATCAATCATTTGATCATCGGTAACTCGCCGCCCTTCAACCATTTTAGTCGTAATTCCTAAAGAACTGGCCAGTAGTGTTGCCGTTTTACCCCCTCCGTGCACCAGTAGTTTTTTACCCTCCAACTTCCTGAAGACGCTGATAAACTCGTTAAGTCGGGTATCATTGCCAACGGTACTCCCTCCTATTTTCACAACGGTCAGTTTGTCTTTCATTTGCTTGCTTCCAAAATTTTCTTTAAAACGGATTGAGCAGTAAATAGCCGATTTTCAGCTTGCCGCATTACAACGGAGTGGTCGCTGTCTAATGCGTCATCCGCAATGACCACGTTCCTACGCACAGGCAGGCAGTGCATGAGTCTGGCATTTTTTGTCAATGCCAGCTTTTCTTGTGTCACTTTCCATTCGGGAATATTTTCAAACTTCCCGTAATCAGAAAAGGAGGACCAGTTTTTCACATAAACGAAGTCTGCATCTTTAAATGCGCTTTCCTGCTGATGTAGGATAGGAACTGTTCCGATAAATTTCACAGAAAGATCCATTCCCCGTGGATGTGTTATGACTAAGTCTATCTCCGCTGCTATCATCCACTCGGCAAAGGAATTGGCTACGGACTGAGGAAGCGGCCTGACATGAGGAGCCCATGATAGCACCACTTTGGGTTTATCTGTTTTCTATAATTCACGTATTGTCATCAGGTCAGCAAGTGATTGCAATGGATGAAGGGTTGCCGACTCCAAATTGATGACCGGGATACCTGCTAAGGCTACAAAAGAGTGAATCAACCTATCCTCATAGTCCTGTTCACGATCTCTCAACCCCGGAAACGACCGGACAGCTAAAACATCACAGTAAGAAGACATTACCGGAATGGCTTCACGAATGTGTTCTGAGGTTCCTTTATTCATTATACTACCATCTTCCATTTCCAGTTGCCATAAATCCTGAAAAACGTTTAGGGTAATGACTTGCATGCCAAGATTATATGCAGCCCGTGTGATACTCATTCGTGTACGTAAACTTGAATTAAAGAAAAGCAATCCCAGCACTTTGTTTTTACCAATATCCCGATGCGCAAATGGAGAGTGCTTTAGCCGGATGGATTCTTCTACTAATTCATCCGGATTAGGGACATCTTTGACAGAAATAAAATGGTTCATGAAAGTACTCTTTTAAGGGAATGGATGAAGTAATCCACCTCATTAGTAGTAACGTTGAGAGGAGGTAGTATCCTTAACGTATGAGGATTAGATGAAGACCCTGTGAATATACGGTATTTAAAGAGCAATTTGTTACGAACAGATTTTATATCTTCTTTCAGATCTATGCCTATCATCAAACCGCTACCCCGAACCTCTTTTAGCACATCCATTTCTTGGAGCTTCTCAACAAAATAAGTTCCTACCATTTTGGCGTTCTCAACTAAGTTCTCCTCTTTAATCACATCAAGTACGGCAATTCCTGCTGTGCAGGCAAGATGATTTCCCCCAAAAGTGGTTCCCAAAATTCCCTCCTTTACTTCAAACTGAGGAGCAATTAATATGCCTCCGATGGGAAACCCATTGCCCATACCTTTCGCTACGGAGATAATGTCAGGTTTTATTTCGTTATGCTGGTATGCAAAAAACTTCCCACTTCTACCATAACCGGATTGGATTTCGTCCAGAATCAATACCGCCCCATACTGATCACAAAGCTGACGGGATTTTATCAGGAATTCTCGCGAAGGAATCTGAACGCCTCCAAGACCCTGAATCCCCTCTACCATAATGGCTGCAACTGATTCATTTATGGTATGTTCTAAAGTTGCAGGATCATTGAGCGGCAATCGTATTATGTTCCCAGTGATGTTTACCGGAGCGGCTATTTTCGTACTGTCTGTTGCTTCTACGGCAAGAGAGGTACGCCCGTGAACCCTCCCCCGGAAAACAATGATTCCTTTCCTCTCAGTGTGAAAGGATGCAAGTTTCAATGCGTTTTCTGTGGACTCTGAACCGGAGTTTGTTAGGAAAAGTGAATATTCTGGCAGACCTGCCAAATCACCGAGCTTCTGAGCCAGTGTCTCCTGTAGTGATATCCGTACCGAATTGGAATAAAATCCAAGATTTTCTAC
>JAPPDO010000072.1 GCA_028821635.1 Ekhidna sp. | reverse complement strand
CTTCCTCCACCAGCTCACCTGCCCCCTCATCAATCACGGCCGGGTCCACACCAAACGCCCCTTCATTCGCAAGTCGTTGTATGGTTACAAAGGTTAATTTACCGGTTATCGGGATATATGACAGCGACAGGAATTCATCAGGAGAATAATCAATACCCGTTCCAATTGTCAGATAGCCGGGTGCCATGAAATCTGAAATGGACTGCCTCCCTTCAGTTCCCGAAGGGGTATCAAATCCGGGAGCAAACTGAGTCTTAAAATCTAAAAGACCGGTGTAAAACCATCTATCACTACCGTTTTGAATTTGGTAATCGTACTTGGTGCCGAACACTATTCGATCATCGGATTTTTCAAAATCAAAGTCACCTTGCTTGATCAAGCCATATCCCAGGTCAATGTAATTTTTCCATCTTCCCCTGTTTTTAACTCTATCGGCGAACATGCTGAGGTTAGAATTAATAGACACTGTATTATCACCACCGCCTGCCCAGTTGGTGAGTGAAACCTGTGAAAATGTAAGCGACGAGGTTCCTCCCGTCGTCCAATAAGATGTATCACTGACTATCGTATTTTGTTGAGCAATCAACCCGTTGGTCAGTAATAACAACAGTAGTATTCCGATCTTTTTTATCATTTAATTTTAAGTATAAGAATTGTTTTTAAGGTCATTTTCTTTAATTATTCTTCTTAGAATTTTTCCAACATTTGATTTTGGAAGTTCATCCGTAAACTCAATATATTTAGGATGCTTATAGCCGGTCAGATTTTCTTTACAATATTCCCTTATCTCTTCTTCGGTCAAACGCTCATCTCCCTTGACAATATAAACTTTCACTGCTTCCGTTGATTTGGGGTCAGGCACACCTATGGCTCCCACTTCCAATACTTTGTCATGCAGTGCAATGCAGTCTTCAATTTCATTGGGGTAAACATTAAATCCGGAGACGAGGATCATCTCTTTCTTTCTGTCAATGATTTTGAAAAATCCCCTTTCATCCATAACGGCCACATCGCCCGTCTTAAACCAGTCTTTATGAAAACAATTTTTAGTTTCTTCCGAGTCGTTCCAGTAACCTTGGAAAACCTGTGGACCTCTAGCGCATAGCTCGCCCGGTTCGCCCGGCTTTACAGATTTCCCCTCATCATTCAAAATTCTTATTTCAGTACTTGGAATGGGCATTCCAATGTATCCTGTCTCTCCATCTTTAATCAATGGATTAGCAGTGAGCACAGGAGAGGTTTCCGTTAAGCCATAGCCTTCACAAACGGGCGTTCCTGTCACTTCTTTCCATTTATCAGCTACGTACTTTTGAAGTGCCATCCCGCCTGCGAACGAGAATTTTACTTTTGAAAAATCCATGTCCTGAAATGTGGGTTGATTTAGAAGACGGTTAAATAAGGTATTTACTCCGGTTAAAACAGTCCACTGCCGTCTTCGTAAGTCTCTCAGGAAGGCTTTCATATCTCTGGGATTGGTCACCAACAGGTTCCTGGCTCCTATTCTCATCGTCATCAATGCGTTACAGGTTAAAGCAAAAATATGATACATTGGGAGTGCCGTAATAAATATCTCCTCTTTTTCTTTAATCCCTCCATGCGTCATCCACTGGAGTAGCTGTTCCATATTTGCGATGACGTTCCTATGCGAAAGCATAGCTCCTTTGGAAACGCCGGTAGTTCCTCCTGTATATTGCAAAAATGCCAAATCGGTATTTTCCGTTGATACTTCCTTTGGATTTTTTTCGGCACCAAGATTTAATACTTTTTTGAAAGAGACCGCTCTCGGCAGATCAAATGCAGGCACCATTTTTTTGATATTCTTCACTGCGAAATTGATAATGCTACCTTTCACACCACCAATCATATCTCCGATTTTAGTGGTAATCACCGTCTCAATTTGCGTCTTCTTTATAATTTTTTCTAAATTATATGCAAAGTTTTCAAGGATTATGATTGCTTTTGCTCCCGAGTCATTGAATTGATGCAGCATTTCACTTGGCGTGTACAATGGATTTGTGTTAACAACTGTCAAACCGGCTTTTAATGCACCATACATTGCGACCGGGTATTGAAGAAGGTTAGGCATTTGAATAGCTATTCTGTCTCCTTTTTTCAGGTTGGTATGATGGTGTACATAAGATGCAAACCGGTTGATGTAGGATCCTAGCTGGGCGTAGGTGATCTCTTTGCCCATATTTTCAAACGCAACAAGGCGGCCGTAATTAGTGATACTGTCTTCAATCATTGCCGGTATTGACGAATAAAAATCAGGGTTTATTTCTTTATTTACTCCTTCAGGATAATTAGCGTACCAAGGCTGTTCGTCCATTGTAAATAGTGTGTAAAATTTGAATCATAAATTGAAGAAGGTAAAATAAGTAACCAAAAAATGCCCTGACATTTTAGCTAAGGTCTTTAAGCAAACAACGTTAGCCCAAAAATCTGAGATATTTTAGATATGATCTGAATAGTTTAAAATTCAAAACTAATGAAAAACTAATTCTCCCTTATTTGAGGTGCAACGCCCAGCTCAGAGGTGTTCATCATTCGGTGAGCAGCCTGTAGGCTTAATGTGGATGAATACGGCCACAGATTTAAAGAAGTTTTATGACTGCTAAAGACTTTTTAATTAAGAAGAGAAAGAATGGCAGAAACAACGCTATCAATACATATTCATGCCGATTACAATTTTACTTTTAGGCAGCTACAAATCTGTGCTCTTAGTTGTATTGAACCATGATAAATAATTAAAGCACAAGATTAAGGATATTTTTCTGTCATCAATGCAAGCGGAGGTGTGAAAAGTGTTTTAGGGTTTTTTCTTTCGATACTCAGCTATGCTCTCAATATTGCATCTTCTTTGTGTTCTTGATGCCAGCCTTTGTGTCCTTTATGGTAGAAAATCACTTATGAAGAAGGGAACGGCATTTAGACAAGGGTCAAATTCATATTAAATATGCAAACAGGAGTACAAGAAAATATTTGAGGACAACGGAGACCTTACAGATATTAAAGACTTGGTTTTGTCACAAAACAACTCTTGGGATAAAAAAGAATGATCGACCGTAACTCCGGGTGTAGGTTCTCGCTATGTCATTAGGGAATAGAAGCCCTAGCTTGTACTTTTTTGGTTTCAGCTACTTTCTCGACGTTGAGTGGTATTTCCTTTATCACGGCTTCATTAGATGTCTCGCTTACGGAGCCGTGCAACTCGCCCAAGATCGGAGCAATGACCAAGCCTGTCAGACAGGTTAATTTGATAAGTATGTTCATTGAGGGGCCGGAGGTGTCCTTAAACGGGTCGCCTACAGTGTCCCCCGTCACTGCGGCTTTATGAGCATCAGACCCTTTGTAAGTCATCTCTCCGTCTATACTAACTCCGGCCTCAAAAGACTTCTTCGCATTGTCCCATGCACCGCCGGCGTTGTTTTGGAAGATTGCCCAGAGTACCCCCGATACGGCTACGCCAGCCATATAGCTTCCTAATGCTTCCGGCCCCATCAAAAAACCAATAAGAATTGGAGCGATGATCGTAATCGCACCCGGCAGCATCATTTCCCGCAATGCAGCCTTCGTCGAGATATTCACACATTTACCATATTCAGGAGTTCCGGTGCCTTCCATAATGCCCGGTATCTCTTTGAATTGCCTTCTTACCTCTTTCACCATCTCCATGGCGGCTTTGCCAACGGACCTCATTGCAAGTGCGGAAAATACCACTGGCACCATTCCTCCAATAAATAACGCGGCAAGTACGTCAGCTTTAAATATGTTGATTCCGTCAATGCCTGTGAACGTGACGTAGGCGGCAAAAAGCGCTAATGCCGTCAGGGCTGCTGATGCAATGGCAAATCCTTTACCGATGGCTGCCGTAGTGTTTCCAACTGCATCCAAAATATCTGTTTTCTTGCGCACATCATCCGGGAGTTCGCTCATTTCTGCGATACCGCCGGCATTATCGGCAATAGGTCCGAACGCATCAATTGCCAACTGCATGGCAGTGGTTGCCATCATTGCGGAGGCAGCAATGCCTACGCCATAAAATCCGGCTAACTCATACGCTCCCCAAATGGCACCTGCAAAAAGGAGGATTGGGGCAAAAGTTGAGATCATGCCTGTAGAGAGACCGGCGATGATGTTGGTTGCCGCTCCGGTAGCTGAGTTCTGAACAATATTAACGACAGGTTTTTTACCGAGTCCGGTATAATATTCCGTAAAGTAAGAGATCAAACCTCCTACTGCGAGACCTACCAATACTGCATAGAAGACATATATTGAAGAAAACGTCCGCATGCCTTCACCGAAGAAGTTGACCGAGATCGTTTCCGGCAACAACAGTTTGATAGTAAACCAACATGCAATAGCCGTCAGAATAATTGAACCCCAGTTCCCTTTATTGAGTGCAGATTGAACTTGAGTTTCCCCGGAATCATTTTCGGAAATCCTGATAAATAGTGTCCCAACGATTGAAAACGTAATTCCCAGTCCGGCAATCATTAATGGAAGTAGAATCGGCCCGATGCCATTGAATGCATCGTTGATTGTGCCTCCCATATCTTTAATGACATAATTTCCTAATACCATTGACGCCAGCACTGTTGCGACATACGAACCAAAAAGGTCGGCACCCATTCCGGCTACATCACCAACGTTGTCTCCCACATTATCAGCAATGGTTGCAGGGTTTCTCGGGTCATCCTCAGGGATGCCCGCTTCGACTTTTCCTACAAGGTCAGCACCTACATCCGCCGCTTTAGTGTAAATACCTCCACCTACTCTTGCAAAAAGTGCTATTGATTCAGCCCCTAATGAGAATCCGGCCAGTGCTTCTAAGACGATGGTCATGTCGCTTGTAGAGGTCCAAGCCCCATTCATGAAGTAGTGAAACAGGAGAATAAATAATAATGAAAGACCGAACACAGCCAGTCCAGCAACGCCCAATCCCATGACTGTTCCCCCGATAAATGAGACTCTTAATGCTTGTGACAGGCTGGTTCTTGCGGCTTGTGTGGTTCGTACATTAGCTGCCGTTGCGATGCGCATTCCGATATTTCCTGCCAATGCCGAAAAGAATGCCCCAATCACAAAAGCAACGATGATAAACCAGTGAGTGGTTTCTACCAGCGATGAGATGACACCTAAGAACGCACCAGCGACCACCACGAAAACAGCTAGTATTCTATACTCTGCGCTTAGAAATGCCAGTGCTCCCTCCCTGATGTATGAAGCCAACTCCTGCATCTTTGGCTCTCCGGCATCACAGTTGTTTACCCATCGTGCTTTAACAACCATGGCCAATAACCCGAGGATTCCCAGAAAAGGCACTAAATAAATCAGTTTATCCATGATTTAACTTCAATTTTCAAAAATAGGCGGCAAAGATAGGATAACTCCTATTTTATGAAAATTCGTGGCAGCGACTATTCTCTTATTTGATATTACTAAAATGCAGTGGATTTGCAATAAAAAACGACACACACAAAAATCACAAAAGATGTAAATAAGCAACATCCCCAAAGAGGATGCTGCGACAGTCTTTCAATTCTTTCTTATGTTAATCCCTCACAAACTTCAGCAAACGACCGTCCGGTAGCTGCACGAGGTACAGGCCGCTTTGTAGGGAGGTGATATCTACCCTCGTATTCGTAGTACCTTCCAGTAACGGCTTCCCGCTGAGGCTTATTATTTTAAATGTACCCTCGAAAATAGACCGCACCTCCAAGTAGCGGCCCGAAGGGTTGGGGAAGACGACAACTTCTGCTGCATCGTCTGCCCCTAATGGAGCCTCATTTACGGTGATGTCAAAATTGTCGGAAACGGAGCCATCGTTACTATCATCAGCAGTGACTT
>JAPPDO010000007.1 GCA_028821635.1 Ekhidna sp. | reverse complement strand
CTTGCAGTCAGTAGGACTTAACCCCGCATGGATAGCCATCATCTTCCCCGTAGACCGAATCCTGGATATGTGCCGAACTGTGGTAAATGTAACCGGCGATGCCACCGTCGCCACCCTTGTTGCAAGCACGGAGGGGGAACTTTCTGTGGGGGGTGATTAAGACGGGGGGGGGGGCTGACCTCATGTAATTCAGGATGTTATTCCCTATTCAATCTAATATCTTGGTTACCGTCGGGGAGAGGTTACTTATAGAGAGTTTAATGGTTATTTAATTTAGGCAGAATCTTTAGACCTATTTAATTTTGTGAACGTGTCAAAACTTGAAAAGCGAATAAGTGAGTAAGGAAGAGTTCTCTTTGATACACATGAAAATCGTTGAAGATATAATCCTAGAGTCTTTGGATAAAGCGGCTGTATCTATGGAAAAGATGCTAAAAATTCGTATAAGGCCAAAAATCATGGGATTTGGATTAGGGCCAATTGGAAGGATTCCTGAACTTGACGAACTTGGAAGATTTAAGGTAAACCTTATGAGGGTAGCATTTCGAGGAGAAATCAACGGAGCATTATATTTCGTGATTAATAATCATGAGATGGATTTGATAAACAGCGTAAATCTTCCCGAAAGTGTGGTCACTAAACGAAATACACAGACGAAAATGATGAAGCATGACTTTATGTCTGAAATTGAGAATATGATAGCGAACCAGTCTATAGTGGCAATTTCTGATCTTCTCGGAGTCCAAATGATACCGGAAGTACCCGTTATACGGAACATGAGGGGGGATTTAGTTAATGACTATCTTGAAAACGAAAATGAACAGATAAATACGCAGTTTTACGTAAGATCAATGCTATCAGGCGTGGTGGTCAATATATCTCCCTATTTTCTTTGGTTGATTGATAAAAATTTTATGCGGATTTCAAAATTGAACATCGTCATCTGATCTTATTGTTCGTTGAAAATAGAATTGGATATTGTAAATGTACTATCACTTAATTTCCGATAACACTACTCAACATTGTTAGTTAGAAATATCACATAATATAGTTCATTTTTTTACATAAATACAATTGAATTAATCACTCAAAATGAAAAGAAAGCTAATCATCCTGGGTTCTGCTTTAGGCATAATCATCATAGCGTTTATGCTGGCAGGTTTTTTTGCAAGCCAAAAAGAAGCACCCAAAATCAATAAACCTTCAGTAGCTAAAAAGACGGTGCTCACTCATCCGGTAGCATACGAAAAACTTAATACGGAAATTGTTACTTACGGAAGAGTAGAGACTGCACAATCATTAGACCTTTTATCTGAGGTCTCCGGAAGGATGTTTCAAGGAAGCGTTAAACTGAAAGAGGGGCAAAGTTTCAAAAAGGGCATGCTTCTTTTTTACGTAGATGATGAGGAGATACAATTAAATCTAAAATCTCAAAAAAGTAATTTCCTTCGCGATTTAGCAGGAATTTTACCCGACCTCAAGGTAGATTTTGCGGAGAATTTTGATACATGGCAGGAGTATTTCAATGCTTTAGACCTTGAAAAATCTTTTGGAGAACTGCCGAAGGTAAAGTCAAATAAAGAGAAGACCTTTCTAGCTACTAAAGGGATTTATTCATCTTACTATGCAATAAAAAGAGAAGAAGTAAGATTGGGAAAGCATCGCTATTACGCTCCATTTAATGGAAGTTTTACCCAAGTAATTCTACAATCCGGCTCTTTTGTGAACGAGGGGAGCAACATTGGTAAGATTATTAGAAAAGGAGTTCACGAATTGAAAGTGGCCGTAGAGACAAAAGATGTTTCATGGATTATTTCTAATGCTGAAGTTGAAGTTTATTCGGAAGAAACACAGCAATCATGGTTAGGAAATGTGGCAAGAATCAGTGATTATGTAAATCAAAACACGCAGTCCATAGATGTTTTCATTGCCATCAGGCCCAATGGTAATCGTATTTATGATGGGCAATTTCTTCAGGCTGCCATACCCTCGAGGACCATAACAAATGGTATGATCATACCTAGGAATGCGATTTATAATGGAGATGAAGTTTTCATCGTTCAGGATTCAGTCTTAAAAGTAAAACCCGTAAAAATCCTTCGATTAACGGATGAAAATGCAATCTTTAATGGACTTGAAGAAGGAACGAATTTGGTAATAGAGCCATTAATTGGAGCATACAACAATATGCTTGTTGAAAAAAGGGAACAACGTGACATTGATCTTGAGTTGAGAGAAGAACGGGAATCTCAAGAGAACGGAGGAGAGATACAAGCTGTTAATAAAGTAGGATCATAACTTATAAAAATAATGACTGTTATTAAAAACCTCGTAGAATATTTCGTAAAATTTCCAATTCTTGCGAATATCCTCATTGCTTTAACCCTGATTGGCGGTTTAGTGGCGATGCTTTTAACGCAAAAGTCCTTTTTCCCAACCAGGTCAGATCGGAACATTACCATCTCGGTTTCATACCCGGGAGCTTCTCCTGAGGAAATGGAGGAGGGTGTTACGCTTAAAATTGAAGAAGCGATTAATCCCATTGCCGGGATTGATGAGATCATTTCAACTTCTTCGGAAAATGCGGCAGGAATTACCATCATTACACTTGAAAGCTTTGATATAGATGATATTTATACTGAGGTTAAAAATGCCGTAGATGGAATTAACTCCTTCCCCGTAAACGCAGAAAAGCCGATTGTTACCAAGCAAAAACAGCGATCAACCGCACAATGGCTTGCGCTAACAGGGGATGTTGATCTGAAATCTTTGAAAACTTTTGCAGAAGAGGTGGAAGATGAACTGCTTGCCTTTGATGCTATTTCACAAATAAACATCTCGGGATTCCCCCCTTTAGAGATTTCAATAGAGGTGTCGGAACAAGACTTGTTAAGGTATAACCTAACCTTTGACCAAGTGGCTGATGCTGTTAGGCTAAATAATCGGGATATTTCCGCAGGTTCCATCAAATCCTCTTCTGAGGAAGTGCTGATAAGATCGAGGGCCAAAGAAACAGATGCGTCTAAGATTTCAGAGATTGTAGTACGCAGCAATTCCGATGGCAGTAAGTTGCTGTTGAGAGATGTAGCCACCATCAAAGAACAGTTTTCGGACGTTCCGAATAAATCAATGCTTAGCGGGAAGCAGGCGGTTTTTATAGAAGTAAGGAAACTGGAAACGGAGGATTTGGAGGCAATCTCAAAAGTGGTCAACAACTATGTTGATACGTTCAATGAAAAGCATAGTGCCGTTGAGTTACACATGACCTGGGATTTTATGTCAATGCTGAATCAACGTTTAGACCTGCTTACAGGCAATGGTATGTTGGGTTTGTTGCTCGTATTGATTTCGCTGGGATTGTTTTTAAGTCTTCGTCTCTCCTTCTGGGTTGCCTGGGGCATTCCCTCCTCATTTCTGGGGATGTTCATTCTTGGATCATTCGTCGGCCTTACGATCAATATGATTTCTCTTTTCGGAATGATCCTCGTTATTGGAATTCTGGTGGATGATGGGATTGTGATTGCAGAAAATATTTATGCTCATTTTGAAAAGTATGGTAATCCGATCAAAGCCGCTGTTCACGGCACCCTAGAAGTACTCCCCGCAGTATTTACATCCGTTACCACTACGATTGTTGCATTTACCCCGCTCTTTCTTTTGACCGGTGGTTTTGAGTTTTTGAGAGATATGGCAGTGGTGGTATGTTTTAGTTTAGGTTTTTCGTTGCTTGAAGCCTTTTTTGTACTGCCCGCTCATCTTGCAAGTAAGCATGTCCTTCAAATCAAGAAAGAAAATACAAGAAGTTTCAAAATCAGATCAGCACTCAATGGTGCAATTGATTACATGAAGATCAACATTTATGGAAGAGCACTGGCGTTTACCATGAGATACAGGGTAATATCCGTAGCGAGTGTTTTTGCATTTATGATCCTCATCGTTGGGCTTTTAGCGGGGGGGCAGATAAAGTCTACCTTCTTCCCTCAGATTCCTTTCAATAGTTTCAATGTCAATATCGCTTTTAAGCCGGGTGAACGAGAGCAAAAAGTAGAAGCATATTTAGAACAGTTTGAGGAGGCTATCTGGAGTGTCAATGCCAAACTAAAGGCTGAACTGGACATCAAGGATGATATTATTAATAATACGTTCTCGAATGTTGGTAATTCGCAATGGGAGTCAGGTTCACATACTGGAAATATCAATATCTTTTACAAAGAACTTGATGATTATGGCATTAATCAATTTGATCTTATCAAGAAAATAAGAGATGAGATCGGGCCTGTCACTGAGGCGGAGAAGTTCAATATCGGTGGGGGCAATAGATGGGGTAAGCCCGTTTCAATAAGGCTTTTAGGGAAAAACTACGACGAGTTAGCGGATGCAAAAAATTTCCTGAAGAAGGAACTTACTAACATCGCTGATTTAAAAGAAATAGAGGATAATGTGCCAATAGGTAGGAGGGAGATGTTGTTTGATTTAAGACCCGAGGCGTATTTTCTTGGACTCACTCACAACGAAGTTACCAAACAAATGCGTCAAGGATTCTTTGGTGAAGAGATACAAAGATTCATGAAAGGTAATGATGAACTAAGAGTTTGGGTAAGGTATCCCGATTCCGGTAAAAAGAGTATTAACCAATTAGAGGATGTAAAGGTGAAAACTACCACGGGGCAGGAATTTCCAATTAAACAGCTTGCCGATTATAAGATTGAACGTGGCGTATCAGGAATCCAACACTATAATGCCTCTCGGGCAGTTACCGTTGAAGCTGATATGATAGACCCTTTTGGCGAGGTCCCTCCGGTCTTGAAGAAAATTCGTGAAGACATTATTCCAAACTTACAAGCCAAATATCCTTCCGTAACTGTAGACTATGGAGGCCAATCCCAAGAGAGTGCAAAAGCAGGGCAAGAAATTGGATCTTATTTTGGAGGGGCATTCTTGCTTATTTTCTTTATCATTATGATTACTTTCAGATCCTTCTATCAAGCGGTGTTGATTATTATAATGATTCCGTTAGGTTGGTTCGGTGCTATTTTAGGACACGGTATTGAAGATTGGATTTCTCCGGCAAAAGAACTTCCGGTTTCTCTTTTGAGTGCCTGGGGCATGGTGGCATTGTCCGGAGTAATTATTAACGATGCAGTAGTCTTCCTTGCTAAGTTTAACAACCTTGTTAAAACGGAAGGGATGACGGTCTACCAAGCTGCTTACAATGCCGGACTATCGAGATTTAGACCTATTATACTCACCTCTCTCACTACCGTCTTAGGTCTTTATCCGTTAATTAAAGAAACCAGTTTTCAGGCACAATTCCTCATACCAATGGCTATTTCAGTAGCTTATGGAGTGCTTTTTGGTACGGCAATTATCCTGCTTTTCTTTCCGGTATTTATCATCATTTTTAATGACGTGAGAAGATACGCCAAATGGTTATGGACAGGTAAGAAGCCTGAGAGAGAAGAAGTTGAAAGAGTGCTGATAGATCAGAAAAGAATAGAGGAATACAAAGAATCCGCATAATTACTAATATCACTGAAAATGAGAAAGTTACTGCTTTTGCTGGGAACCGTATGCCTTCTACAGCTTAATGCACAAGAGCAATTATCGCTTTCTGATGCAATTCAAATCGGGCTGTTACGAAACTACAGCATTTTAATTGAGAAGGGAAATACTGAGGCAGCCAAAAACAACAATAGCTGGGGAGAAGCAGGAAAATGGCCGACAGTTACGTTGAATGTTAATCAGAATAACTCCCTGACGGATAATGTGAGGGTGGCTTTCCCCACTGCAACCCAAGGTCAGACCATATTAAATTCTTTGAATCCGGGCATCAATGTTAATTGGGTCATATTTGATGGCTTTCGAGTGAAAATGAGTAAAAAAAGGTTGGAATTGCTTCAGGCAGAGACGCAGG